>JAXDPV010000046.1:0-4002 GCA_034668185.1 Actinomycetota bacterium | reverse complement strand
GGCGGTTCCAAAACGGGTTGGCGGTCGGCGCCGTCCCGGTGGTGCTGGCCACACAGTTCCGTGGGGGTGCGGGGCCGCAGTGGGGTGGCCGGTACCTGTTGCTGAGCGGGTTCCTGCTGGCGGTGGTGGGGATGGCGGTGGTCTTCCGACCATCGGCCCCCAAACCCGTGGCCATGGGCATGGCCGCTCTCAGCGCGGCGGTGACGGTGTTCGGGCTGGTGTGGGTACACGAACGTACCCACGACGTCGACCGCGCCATCGCCGCCATCAACCGAAGACCGGAGCCGGTGATCGTGTCGGGCATCTTTCATCTCGCCCGGGAGGGCGGGGCCAGCTACCGGGCGCCACCCAACGACAACGGCAAGCGATGGCTGACGATGACGCCGGCCGCGGGCCCGGCGACGGTGGCCGACGTCCTCACCAGGGCGGGCATGACGACGTTCGCCGACATCGTCGTCAGCGGCGCGCCCCGCCGCCAGTACCCCGGCTTCGAAGCCGGGACCACCACCCACCTGCGCCTGTTCGACGGCGTCGACCTGGAGGTCACCACGTGGCGAGCACCGTCGTAACCGAACACACGTTCTCCCGGTATCCTGGTACGTGATGTCGGACGCCATGGTCATCCGGGGCGCCCGGGAGCACAACCTCCGCAACGTTTCCCTGGAGCTCCCGCGCGACAAGCTCATCGTCTTCACCGGCCTGTCGGGGTCGGGGAAGTCGAGCCTCGCGTTCGACACCATCTACGCCGAGGGCCAGAGAAGGTACGTCGAGAGCCTGAGCTCCTACGCCAGGCAGTTCCTCGGCCAGATGGACAAGCCCGACGTCGACTTCATCGAAGGCCTGAGCCCGGCCATCTCGATCGACCAGAAGTCGGCCAGCCGCAACCCGCGCTCGACGGTCGGCACCATCACCGAGGTCTACGACTACCTCCGCCTGCTCTACGCCCGCATCGGCGTGCCCCACTGCCCGAACTGCGGCCGGGTGGTCACCAGGCAGACGCCCCAGCAGATCGTCGACCGCATCCTCGAGCTGCCCGAGGGCACGAGGTTCCAGGTGCTCGCCCCGGTCGTGAGGGGCCGCAAGGGCGAGTACGACGGCCTCCTCCAGGACTTCGCCAAGCAGGGCTTCGCCCGGGCCCGCATCGACGGCACCGTCCACGAGCTCACCGAGCTGCCCAAGCTGGCCAGGTACGAGAACCACACCATCGAGGTCGTGGTCGATCGCCTCGTCCAGCGGAAAGGCATCGAGCGAAGGCTCACCGACTCCCTCGAAACCGCGCTGAAGCTGGCCGAGGGCGTGGCCGAGGTCCAGATCGTCCCCAAGGACGGCTCCGAGGCCAGCTCGGAAGACGAGACCATGACGTTCAGCCAGCACCTGGCCTGCACCAACTGCGGCCTGAGCTTCGACGAGCTGGCCCCGAGGAACTTCAGCTTCAACTCGCCCTACGGCGCCTGCCCCACGTGCAGTGGCCTGGGCACGAGGTTCGAGGTCGACCCCGAGCTGGTCGTCCCCGACCCCGACCTGAGCATCGCCGAAGGCGCCATCGCCCCCTGGGCCAACACGTCGAGCGAGTGGTTCCACCGGGTGCTCGAAGCCGTGGCCAAGACCTACGGCTTCAAGACGACGACGCCGTACAAGAAGCTCACCGCGGCGCAGAAGAAGGTCCTCCTCCACGGCGCCGGCCCGAAGAAGATCGAGGTCAGCTTCAAGAACCGCTACGGGAGGGTCCGCAGCTACGCGACCCACTACGAAGGCGCCATCCCGCACCTCACGAGACGGCACGGCGACACCGACTCCGACTTCGTCAGGGAGCAGATGGAGGGCTACATGCGGGAGGTGCCGTGCAATGCGTGCGGCGGCGCCCGGCTCAAGCCCGAGACCCTGGCCGTCACCATCGACGGCAAGAACATCAACGAGCTGTGCGAGCTGTCGATCGGGAAGTCGGCCCAGGTCATGGCCGAGATGGAGCTGTCGGAACGAGACCGCATGATCGCCGAGCGGGTGGTGAAGGAGATCAACGCCCGTATGCAGTTCCTGCTCGACGTCGGTCTCGACTACCTCACCCTGAACCGCAACGCCGGCACCCTGGCCGGCGGCGAGGCCCAGCGCATCCGCCTGGCCAGCCAGATCGGCAGCGGCCTGGTGGGCGTGCTCTACGTCCTCGACGAACCGTCGATCGGCCTCCACCAACGAGACAACCGCAAGCTGATCGACACCATGATCCGCCTGCGCGACCTCGGCAACTCGGTGATCGTGGTCGAGCACGACGAGGACACCATCAAGATCGCCGACCACATCGTCGACATCGGCCCGGGCGCGGGCGAGCACGGCGGCAGCGTCGTCGTGTCCGGCTCCTACAAGGACCTGCTGAAGACCAAGGCGTCGATCACCGGGCAGTACCTGTCGGGGAAGAAGAAGATCCCCGTGCCCGAGATCCGCCGGGAGCCGGGCGACGACTGGCTCACGGTCAAGGGGGCGCGGGAACACAACCTCAAGGACATCGACGTCGAGTTCCCCCTCGGCTGCTTCGTGACCGTCACCGGCGTGTCGGGGTCCGGCAAGTCGACCCTCGTCAACGACATCCTCTACAAGTCGCTGATGCAGAAGGTGTACCGGTCGAAGTCGGTGCCGGGGAAGCACAAGAAGATCGAGGGCACCGAGCACCTCGACAAGGTCATCAACATCGACCAGTCGCCCATCGGCCGCACGCCCCGCTCGAACCCGGCCACCTACACCGGCGTGTTCGACCACATCCGCAAGCTGTTCGCCACCACCCAGGAAGCCAAGGTGCGGGGCTACCAGCCCGGCCGGTTCAGCTTCAACGTCAAGGGCGGCCGGTGCGAGGGCTGCGCCGGCGACGGCACCATCAAGATCGAGATGCACTTCCTCCCCGACGTCTACGTCCCGTGCGAGGAGTGCAAGGGCCAGCGCTACAACCGTGACACCCTCGACATCTTGTTCAAGGGCAAGAGCATCGCCGAGGTCCTCGACATGCCGTGCGAGGAGGCGCTCGAGTTCTTCTCCAACCAGCCGGTGATCGCCCGCCACATGCAGACGATCGTCGACGTCGGCTTGGGCTACGTGCGCCTCGGCCAGCCGGCGACCACGCTGTCGGGCGGCGAGGCCCAGCGGGTGAAGCTGTCGAGCGAGCTGTCGAAGCGGGGCACCGGCCACACCATCTACATCCTCGACGAGCCCACCACCGGGCTGCACTTCGAGGACATCCGCCGGCTGCTGACCGTCCTCAGCCGGCTGGTCGATCAGGGCAATACTGTCCTGGTGATCGAGCACAACCTCGACGTCATCAAGACCGCCGACTGGATCATCGACCTCGGGCCCGAGGGCGGCGACGGCGGCGGCACGGTGATCGTCGAGGGCACGCCGGAGACGGTGGCCAAGACCCCCGAGAGCTACACCGGGCAGTTCCTGGCGCCGTTGTTGGGGCTGTAGGGCGCGGGCCCGGACGTGCTCCGGGTTGCCCGCTGGTCGCTCTTCCTCGGTACCGCCGCCGCCGTCCTCGGCCTCGGTTGGTACCACGGCGAGTACATCGGCGGCTACGACTTCACCAACTCGTTCCGCTTCTCGTGGTCGCTGGCCTACGTCGGCCTGCTCGCCGTGGCCGCGTACGGCGTCGGGCTGCCCGACCTGCCCCGCAACGTGTATCAGGCACTTTGGTCGGCGCTCGGGGCCGCGGCCCTGGGCGCGGTCGGCATCTCGGTGGCCCAGCTCGTGCTCGGCTCGCAGTTGCTGCCGAGGTTCGTGATCTTCTGGTCGGCGGTGTTCCTGGTTCCGGCGTGGTCGCTGACCGGGTTCGTCGCCGCCCGTGACCGTGATCGCCAGCGCCGGCGTGACCGCGTGCTGCTGGTCGCGTCGGAGGACGACGCCGCCCGGCTGTCGGCCGAGCTCGGGCGCAACCCCGAACGCCGGGCCACCGTCGTCGACCTGCTGAAGGTGACCGAGGCCGCCGACGGCCGGTTGCTGTCGGCGGCCACCGCCGCCGAG
>JAXDPV010000045.1:0-4229 GCA_034668185.1 Actinomycetota bacterium | reverse complement strand
GACCTTGCCGGCGTCGGCCTCGTTCTTCACCGGTGCAGTCGTGACCGCTGCCGTCCTTCCGCCGGTCGCGGTGGTGCCCGTGGCCGCGTTGGTCGTGGCTGACTTGTTCGCCGCCGGCTTGACCGTGGTGGCCGATCCCCTGCCTGTGGTCGTCGCCCCGACGGGTGCGGTGGTCGTGACGATGGCGCCGGAATCGCCGCTCCCGTAGGCCACGGGAGCGTTGTCGCCCGTGGCCTTCCCTCCGCCACCGCCGCACGCGGCCAGCAGCACCGCCGACGACAACATCGCCACCGTCACTCGCCTGTTGAACATGGCCCCGAGTGTGCCGGTTTGCGGCGGGTCGTGCACACCGCGCCGCGCCGCTTCTACTCCTTACCCCGCGAGGCGTTGGCCTCCGGCGAGCCGGTCGAGGAAGGTGGTGAGCGCACGGAACCAGGCCGAGGGGTTCTCGAACTGGGGCGAGTGGCCGGCGTCGGGAATCACGACGAGGTGGGCGCCGGGGATGGCCCCGGCCATGCGCTCGGAGTGGGGGATGAAGGGCTCGTCCTGCTCGCCCACCATCACCAGCACCGGCAGGTCTGGCCCGAGGGCGGCGAGCGCGTCCAGCCGGTCGGCCTGGGTCTCGAGGATCTCGCCGATGAGCTCGAGCCACATGTCGGGCGAGACCGAGAGCGTCTTGCGGTCGCCGTACTCGGCATAGCCGGGGCGGGTTGCGAGCAGGCGCTCGTGGGCCGGGGTGCCGAGGACGTCGGGCACCGTCTTGCTGACCTCGAGGAAGAGCGGCATCCCTCCTTCGGCCACGACGGAACGGCCGAGCTCGATCATCTCGGGGTCGACGCCGCCGAGGGGACCGTGGGCCGTGTCCATGAGGACGAGGCCGTCGAGGCGATCGGGCGCGACCAGGGCCACGTGTTGGGCGACCATGCCGCCGGCCGAGTGACCGAGCAGCGTGAAGCGGTCGTGCCAGCCGAGGGCGTCGGCGACGCCGAGGAGGTCGCCGGCGAAGATGCGCAACCCGTAGGCCGACCGGCCGGGCGGGTGGTCGCTGCCGCCGTGGCCCCGCAGGTCGGGCGCAACCGCGTGCCAGCCGAGGGCGCCGAGGGCGTCGAGGTGGTCGGCGAAGTCTTCCTTGGCCGCGACGAAACCGTGCTGCAACAGGAGCGGGCGGCCGCCATCGGCCACCGCCGGGCCGGCCTCGAGGATGGCCACGCCGAGCCCGCCGGCGATCTCGATGCGCCGATTGTCCACTACGACCTCCCTGGTCACGCCCATCGCTACCGGGTACCAGCCGGCGGGGCCTACGCTAAACGGTTGGAACGGGGAGGCACGTGGCACCGTCGATCACGATCAACCGCAAACGCATCTGGGGGATCGTCCGGGTGTTGGCCAGCGCGGTCATGCTGGCCGTCCTCCTCCCCCGCGCCGCCGGTTACGTGCGGCCCGTCCTCCACCCGGCCACCTTGCTGTGGCTCGCGGCCGCGGTCGCGGTCACGTTGGGCGGCGTCGTCCTCGCGACCCTGCGGTGGCAACGGGTGCTGGCCGCCCTCGACCTGCGGGCCCGGGTGTCGCCGTTGCTGTCGCACTACCTCGCAGGTTTGTTCGTCTCCAACTTCCTGCCCACCACCATCGGCGGCGACGTCCTCCGGGTGAGCCGGCTGGCGGCGAGCAATGGCGAGCGCCCCCGCTCGTTCGCATCGGTCGTGCTCGAACGGCTGACCGGTTGGCTCGTGCTGCCGGTCATCAGCCTCGTCACCTTGGCCATCAACCCCGGGCTGTTGCGGCCGCCGGTCGACGACGCCAGCCGGTTGGTCGTCTTCATCTCGGTGGTCACGTTGGTCGCGTTGGGCGTCGTCCTCGTGGGCGCGTCGAGCCCGCGCCTCGGCCGCCGGCTCGAGGCCCAGGCCGGGTGGCTCCGCTTCCTCAACGCCATCCACCTCGGCCTGGCCCGCTTCCGCCGCTCGCCCGGCGTCGCCCTCGAGGTGCTGATCGTCGGCTTCGCCTACCAGTTGGCCGTGGTGTTGGCCGCCTTCTTCTCGGCCAAGTCCCTCGGGCTACCGGTGAGCTGGACGGCGGTGCTGGCCTTCATGCCGGCGGTCGCCATCGTGCAGGTGCTGCCGGCGCCGACGATCGGCGGCCTCGGCGTGCGCGAGGGAGCGTTCGTGCTCTTCCTCCATCCCCTCGGCGTGAGCACCGACCAGGCCATCACCTTGGGGTTGCTCGTCTACGGGATCAACCTGGCGGCAAGCTTGTTGGGGGCGCCGGCGTTCGCCGTCGGTGGCCACACCCACGACCGCACGGTCGAAGCCACGCCCGCGTAGATTCCCCCGGGTGACGAAGACCGAGGTCGCCCCGCCCAAGGGCCAGCTCCGCTGGTGGCGCGAGGTGCTCTACGTCGTCGTCTTCTACGCCGTCTACTCCTTCATCAGGAACAAGGGCGTCGACACCGACTCGGTGCAGCAGGCGTTCCACCACGCCAAGGGCGTGATCCGGGTCGAGCGGTTGCTCGGCCTCTACCACGAGGAGTCGTTGCAGGACGCCTTCCTCGGCCACCGGTGGTTCATCCGCTTCTGGAACATCTACTACGGCACCTTCCACTTCATCGTGACGACGTTCGCCTTGGTGTGGTGCTTCCGCCGGCGGCCCGACCGGTACGCCAGGTGGCGCAACACGTTGGCCTGCACCACCGCGCTGGCGTTGATCGGGTTCGCCTTCTTCCCGCTGATGCCGCCCCGCCTGCTGCCGCCGTCGTACGGGTTCGTCGACACCCTGGCCCGCATCGGCGGCCTGTGGTCGTTCGACTCGGGCGCCATGAAAGCGGTGTCCAACCAGTACGCCGCCATGCCGAGCCTGCACTTCGGTTGGTCGATGTGGTGCGTCTTCGTGTTGTGGCCGGCGACTGCGACCCGCCGTTGGTTGCGGGCGCTGCTGGTTGCCTATCCGGTGGCCACGCTGTTCGCCATCCTCGTGACCGCCAACCACTTCTGGCTCGACGCCGTCGGTGGTGCCGTCGCGCTGGCGGCCGGGTACGTCGTCGCTCAGAAGATCCCGTAGCCGCCGTCGACGGTGATGACGTCGCCGGTGTGGTACTTCGAGGCATCGCTGGCGAGGTAGACGGCCAGGCCGCCGAAGTCCTCGGGCTCGCCCCATCTCCTGGCCGGGATGCGGGGCTTGACCTTGTCGGCGAACTTGTCCCACCCGAATGCGGGCGCCGTCATGGGCGTGTCGATCCAGCCGGGGAGGACGGCGTTGGCCCGGACCTGGTATCTCGCCAGCTCGACGGCCAGGCCCCGCATCATCGAGATGACGCCGCCCTTGGCCGAGGCGTAGGCCTGGTTCTTGGCCGCGCCCTCGACGGCCGACAGGCTGGAGGTGACGACCAGGCTGCCGCCTTCACCCCGCTCGACCAGGTGCCGGGTCGCGGCTCGGAAGGTGAGGAAGACGCCGTCGAGGTTGACCCTCGTGATGCGGCGCCACTGTTCGAGGGTGAACTCGGCGAAGCTCGGGGCACCGCCGCCGATGCCGGCGTTGGCGAAGCAACTGTCGACCTTGCCGAGCTCGTCGACGGTGGCCTTGAAAGCGGTGTCGACCTGCTCCTCGTCGCCGACGTCGCACCGGAAGGCCGCGACCTTGGTGCCGTGCTTTTCGAGTCGGGCGGCGGCGTCGGCGTTCTTGGCCTCGTTGGTTCCCCAGATGGCCACGTCGGCGCCGGCCTGGGCCAGGGCTTCGGCCATGCCGAGGCCGATGCCGCTGTTGCCGCCGGTGACGAGGGCGACGTGTCCGGTCAGGTCGAAGGGGGCGTACGCCATGGTCGCTGTTTCTAGCGCTTCCACCGGACGGTGCAGATCGGGACCGGGCCGTCGATGCCCTTGAAGCGCTCCGGCCTGGTGGGGCCGAAGGCGACTTTGCCGTCGAGGGCGTCGGTGGCGGCGTCGGCCACGTCGCCGGTCGCTACGACCTCGGCGCCGTTGGCCGCCTCGGCCACCCTGGCCGTGAGGTTGACGACGTGGCCGATGACGTCGTCCTGGGTGATCAGCACGTGGCCGACGTGGACGCCGGCCCTGAGCCTGAGGGGCGCGGGCTGGCCGTCGACCAGTTCGAGGCAGCCGAGGACGGCCGCGGCGGGCTCGGGGAAGGTGATGAGCAGGCCGTCGCCGAGCCGCTTCACCAGGCGGCCGCCCCTCGCCTTGATGATGGGGTCGACGGTGCGGTGGTGGTCCGCGAGGAGGATG
>JAXDPV010000044.1:0-22748 GCA_034668185.1 Actinomycetota bacterium | reverse complement strand
AAGGCCGCTTCGCGTCCCTTCGGGACGGCCGCCCTTGGCGGCCGGCCTTGACTCCGCCTCGGTGGTCGTCGCCGCTTGCCCAACCTCGCTTTCGGCCACGAGCGCGTGCCATGGCGCGCGAATTTGGCCGGAAGCTCCCTCGGTTTCGCATAGTGGCGCCGGGCGGGGGGCACGTCGGTGTGCGAAAGGGGGCAAGGGGGTGGGTTTCGGCCAAAGGGGCGGGGCCGGGCCGGGGATCGTGGTCGAAACGTCACGAATGCGGGGTTTCCGGTGGTCAGGAAATCGGCCACACTGAGTGGTCATGGAACTCCAGACCTTGGGACAGGCCCACGTGATCCGCTCGGCCGCCGACGTGGCCGTCGCCCGGGAGCGGGTGCGGCGCCGTCGGCTGACGAGGCTCCGCAACATTCTCCTGCCCATCGCGGCGTGGGCGCTGTTCCGCCTGGCGACGGGCAACCCGGTCCGCCCGGGCGTGCCCCACCTGCCGCCCGAGCTGGCGCCGTTCGCCCCCGGCCTGGCCATCATGGTCCTGCTCAGCGCCGTGCTCATCCTGCCGCTCATCGGCGCCGGAAGATCGCCGCACGTGCTCTACCGGGCCAGCGAGATCGACGTCGGCCTGGAGGACGTCAAGGGCAACGACGTCGTCGTCGAAGAGGTCGTCAAGACCCTCAACCTCTTCCTCGCCCACAAGACCTTCCGCGAGCAGATGGGCGGCACCGCCAGAAGGGCCATCCTCTTCGAAGGCCCGCCCGGCACCGGCAAGACCTACCTGGCCAAGGCCATGGCGAGGGAGGCCGGCGTCCCCTACCTGTTCGTCTCCAGCTCGGCCTTCCAGTCGATGTACTACGGCCAGACCAACCGCAAGATCCGCTCCTACTTCAAGGCCCTCAGGAAGTTCGCCAGGGAAGAAGGCGGCGCCATCGGCTTCATCGAGGAGATCGACGCCATCGGCGCGGCCCGCTCGGGCATGGGCGGTGGCGGCGGGAGAGAAGGCGTGAGCGGCGTCGTCAACGAGCTCCTCATCCAGCTCCAGTCGTTCGACACCCCCACCGGCAGCGACCGGGTCAAGGGATGGTTCGTCGACCAGGTCAACCGCTGGCTCCCGGCCAACCAGCAGCTTCGCAAGCCCGCGGGCGAGCCGGCCAACATCCTCGTGATCGGCGCCACCAACCGGGCCGCCGACCTCGACCCTGCCCTCCTCCGCCCGGGCCGCTTCGACCGCTCGATCTACTTCGACCTCCCCAACAGGAGAGGACGACGGGAGATCGTCGACTACTACCTGGCCAAGAAGGCCCACGAGCCCGAGCTCGACGACCCCGACCGCCGGGAGACCCTGGCCGCCATGACGTTCGGCTACTCGCCGGTCATGCTCGAACACCTCCTCGACGAAGCCCTGGTGTGGGCCCTCCGGCGGGGCGGGAACCGCCTCGGCTGGAACGACATCCAGCAAGCCCGCATGACCGAGGAGCTCGGCCTCAAGCAACCGGTCGACTACCCCGAGGACGAGCGCCGCACCATCGCCACCCACGAGGCCGGCCACGCCACCGTCGCCCACCTCGTCGGCAAGAGCCGCAAGCTCGAGGTCCTCTCGATCATCAAGCGGGGCCAGGCCCTCGGCCTCCTCGCCCACAGCAACCTCGAAGAGCGCTTCACCAACACCAAGTCGGAGATCGAGGCCGGCATCCTCATCGCTTTCGGCGGCATGGTCGCCGAGGAGCTGTTCTTCGGCGAGTCCGGAACCGGCCCCGCCGGCGACCTCCAGAACGCCACCACCGCCGCGGCCCACATGGTCGGCAGCTTCGGCATGGCGGGCACGCTCGTCTCCTACGACCTCATGGGCGGGATGCCGGGCGGGTCGGTCGTGGCCAAGGTGTTGGCCTCCGACGAAGGCCACCAGGCGGTCTCCGCGATCCTCGACCGGTCGAAGGCCGAGGTCACCCACCTCCTCGGCGAGAACCGCCACCTCGTCGAGGCCCTGCGCGACGCCCTCCTCGAGCGGGACGAGCTCATCGGCAGCGAGATCCTCGACGTCATCAGGGCCGCCGAGCTGCGGGCGCTCGGCATGATCGTCGACGTGCGCGAGGCCACCGTCATCACCGACTGACTTTGCCCTTTCGGGCAGGGCGGCCCGGCACATACTGGAGAGCGTGAAGCCGCACCGGCCGACGTTTCTGACCGCGCCAGGCCGTCAATACCGACGGCCGGCCGCGGTCAAGACCGAGGCGAAGGCGCCGGCCGGGCCGGACAAGGCGGCGAGCCAAGCGCTGGCCGAGCCCGAGACGTTGAACGTCGAGGCGGTGCAGCGGTTGCAAGCGGCGGCCGGCAACGCCGCCGTGGCCCGCCTGCTGGCCGACCGCCCGAGTGCGCCGCGGCCCCGACCGCCGCGCACCGCCCGCCTCTCGGCCACCCGGCCTCCGTCGCGGCGACCGATGCCGTCACGGCCCACCGACCCGCGGCCGAGCCCGCCTTTCCGGCGCAAGCCGGTCGCCCAGCGACGGTTGGCGACGGCAAGGCGGCAGCAGGCGGCGCGGCACGACACCGGCACCGAACGACGGGACGCGTCGCCCCGGGCCCCTCCAGTCGAGACCATCCAGCGCACCGGATGCGGCGGCGCGTGCGGCTGTGGCGGCACGTGCAGGGACGACAACGACAAGGAAGAGCCGGCGGTCCAGCGGTTCGGTCTCAGCGACCTGAACCCGCTCGAAGTGGCCAAGAAGCTGGCGCAAAAGGCCATCGGCGCCATCAAGGCGCTCGGGGCCGCGGCCGTGAACTCGGCGACCTCCCTCGGCAACGCCGCGTGGAACTCGGCCAAGAACGCCGGCCTGTCGGCGTGGAACGCCATCAAGAGCGCGGGCGCGTCGGCGTGGAACTCGATCAAGGGTGCGGCCTCGGCCGCGCTCGAGCGGGCCAAGGGCGTAGCCACCTCGGTCATGGGGAAGGTCGGCCAACTCGCGGGCCAACTGCTGGCCGCGGCCAAGGCCAAGGGCCAATCCGTCTGGAACACGGTCAAGGGCGTGGCCACCAAGGCGTGGGGTTGGGCCAAGTCGAAGGGCGCGGCGGCGTGGGGCCTGGCCGGCGCCGTCGGCGGCAAGCTCCTCTCGGCCGCGGGCAGGGTCGGCAAGTCGGCGTGGTCGAAGGTGACCGCGTTCGGCAAGAAGCTGTGGTCGAAGGTCAAGGGCGTCGGCTCCAAGGCAATGGCCAAGGTGAAGGGCGTGGCCTCCCAAGCGGTGGCCAAGGCCAGGGGGATGGCCGGCAAGGCCATAGGCGTGGCCAAGGCGGTGGCGTCGAAGATGTCGGTCGGCAACCTGTGCAAGGGCGTCGGCGCCCTCGCCGGCCGGGCCTACGCCAAGGTCGCACCGGGGGCCAAGAAGGCGTGGGCCTTGGCCAAGGCCGGCGGCCAGAAGGCGATCGCCATCGCCAAGAAGTTCGGGCCGCTGCTGCTCGGCCCGGCGATGCTCCTCACCGGCCAAGGCCGCAAGCTGGCCAAGGACATGGCGACCAAGGCCCTGGGCAAGGCCAAGGGCCTGGCCACCGCCGGCCTCTCGAAGATCAAGTCGGCCGGTGGCAAGTTGCTCAACGGGGCGAAGGGCATGGCCAAGGCGGCGTGGGCCAAGGCCAAGTCGCTCGGGTCGTCGGCCCTCTCGTGGGCGAAGGGCAAGGCGTCGGGACTGTGGAGCTCGGCCAAGTCCCTCGGCACCGCGGCCATCGGCAAGGCCAAGGACTTCGGGAAGGCCGTGGGCGACAAGGCGTCGCAACTCGGGTCGGCCATCGCCGGCAAGGCCAAGGCGGCGGCGACCAAGGTGCTCGGCGTGGCCGACAAGCTCACCGGCGGCATGGCCAGCAAGGTCGCGGGCATGGCCGACAAGATCCTCGGCAAGGCCGGCGGCCTGTTGAGTTGGGTGATGGGCGTCGCCCGCGGCCTGGCCAGCCGGGCCATGTCGGCGGCCAAGTCGTTGGCCGGCAAGGCGCTGGCCGCGGCCAAGGCTGCGGGCCAGAAGGCGCTGGCCACGGCCAAGGACGTCGCCACCAAGGCGTTGGCCGCGGCCAAGGCGGCGGCGGGCAAGGCGATGTCGATGGCCAAGGGCATGATCGACAAGGCGTGGGCCAAGGCCAAGGCCTTCGGCCAGAAGGCGCTGTCGGCGGCCAAGTCGTGGGCGGCCAAGGCGGTGGCCACGGCGACGGCGATCGGCGCCAAGGCGTTGGCCACGGCCAAGTCGTGGGCCACCAAGGCCCTCGGCAAGATCAAGCAATGGGGCGGCAAGGCCCTGTCGAAGGTCAAGCAGTGGGGCTCGAAGGCGGGTAGCGGCATCGGCAAGCTCGCGGGCAAGGCCGTCGCCTTCGCCAAGAAGACGGGCGCCAAGCTGGTCACCATCGGCAAGGCCCTCGGCCTCGACAAGGCGCTGGCCATGGCCAAGCAACTCGGCGGCCAGGCCATCGACCTGGTCAAGCAGGCGGCCAAGGGCGTGAAGGCCAAGTTCGGGCCCGAGCTCGATGCCGCCGCCGCCCTCGGCACGGGTGTGCTGGAGGCGTCGATGGCGCCGGCGATGCTCGGGTGCAAGATGCTGAGCTGCGCCGTCCCCGGCATGGTGAAGAAGGGCAGCAAGTCGTCTCAGGCGGCCACCGACATGGCCACCGACGTCATCCCCGGGGTCAGCACGGTGAAGGACGGGTGCGCGTGCATCTCGGGCCAGAACTGCGTGACCGGCGAGTCGGTCGGCACCGCTGCCCGCGCCATCTCGTGCGCCTCGGCCGCGGTCGACGTGGCCGCCCTCGTCGCCGTGCCCTTCACCGGCGGCGGCAGCCTGGCCGCCGACGTTGCCGCCAAGCAGGCCCTCAAGACGGGCGTGAAGATCGCCGTCGAGAAGGGCGGTAAGGAGTTGGCCGAGCTCAGCGCCAAGGAACTCGCCATGCTCGGGGCCAAGGAGATCGCCGAGCAAGGGGCGAAGGAGCTGGCCGAGAAGGGCGGCAAGGCCCTCACCGAGAAGAGCGCCAAGGAGCTGGCCGAGTACGGGGCCGCGCAGCTCTCGAAGTCGGGCGCGGAGCAGCTCGGCGAGAAGGGGCTGAAGGCGGCGGCCGAAGAGGGTGCGGCCAAGGCGGGCAAGGAAGTCGCCGAGGAGGGCGGGCAGAAGGCGGCCGGCAAGTTCCTCCACGAGAGCTGGCACCAGGGCACGTTCTCCAACAAGATGCAGTCTGTGCGGTACCACCTGGCCAAGCACGGCAAGGGCCGCTCGGCGACCGAGTACACCAGGGACGCGATGGACTTCTTCGAACAGCACAAGGCACTCGGCGTGCCGGCCACGCTCAAGGACGGCACCGCCGGCGTGAAGGTCCAGACGAAGGTGCTCGTCAACGGCAAGATGAAGAAGATCGGCGGCTGGTGGACCTCCACCGGCAAGCTCGTCACCTTCTGGGATTGAGGCGATGGACCGCGAACGACTCCGGGCCGAATGGGAACGCTTCCGCGCGCTGCCCTTCCCCGACCACCCCGACGACCCCGACTTCGACGACTGGCTGCTCGACTTCGCCGAGACCGACGCCTACTACGCCGGCCTGGCCACCACCGCCCTCGGCGGCGGGAAGGTCGACGTCGACAAGAGCCACATCCGTGCGGCCAAGGACGAGCTCTCCCACATCCGGGTGATCACCGACGAGGACGAGGAGATCCTGGCGGCCGCCCGCAAGTACGTCGACGCCCTCGAAGGCGTCGTCGACACGCTCTAGTCGGTGATGCCCACGCAGTCGAGGGCGAAGGCGTACCAGAAGGCCCGTTCCTTCCACGAGTTGTAGCGGCCCGACGGGCCGCCGTGGCCGGCGCCGAGCTCGGTCTTCAACAGCAGGGGACGATCGTCGGTCCGGCGCTCACGCAACCGGGCCACCCACTTGGCCGGCTCCCAGAAGGCGACGCGGGTGTCGTTGAGGCCGGTGGTCACCAGCATCGGCGGATACGCCTGGGCCGACACGTTGTCGTAGGGCGAGTACGACTTCATGTAGGCGTAGTACTCGGGGTCCTTGGGGTTGCCCCATTCCTCGAACTCGCCGACCGTCAAAGGGATCGACTCGTCGAGCATCGTCGTCACCACGTCGACGAACGGCACCAACGCCAGCACGCCGCCGAACAGGTCGGGCCGGTCGTTGACCACGGCCCCCATCAGCAAGCCGCCGGCGCTGCCGCCCATGGCGACCAACCGCTCGGAGGAGGTGTAGCCGGCGCCGACCAGGTGCTCGGCCGCGGACACGAAGTCGGTGAAGGTGTTGCGCTTGGCCAGGAACTTGCCGTCGTCGTACCACCGCCGGCCCATCTCGCCGCCGCCACGGATGTGGGCGATGGCGTAGACGAACCCGCGGTCGAGCAAGCTCAACACGAAGGGCGAGAACGCCGGGTCGATCGTCACCTCGTAAGACCCGTAGCCGTACAGGATGGCCGGCGCCGAACCGTCGCCGATGCGGGTGTCGTTGCGGTAGACGAGCGACAGCGGCACCCTGGCCCCGTCGGCCGCCACCGCCCATTCCCGCACCGTCGTGTACTCCGAAGGGTCGTAGCCGCCGAGCACCGGCTCCTGCTTGACCAACGTGCGGGTGCCGGTCGTGAGGTCTCCGTCGTAGGTCGACTCCGGCGTCACCATCGACTCGTACACGAAACGCAACACCGAGCGGTCGAACTCGGGGTTGGGGCCGAGCGTCGTCGACGACACCTCCTCGGGCACGTCGAGCTCCCGGATCGAACCGGTCTCGGCGGCCATCACCCGCAACCGGGGCACGGCGTTGGCCTGCTCGACGAGCACGATCCAGTCGCGCAACACGTCGACGCCGAGCAGGCGGGCGTCCTCGCGATGGCCGACGACCTCCCGCCACGACGCCGGCGACGGGTCGCCCACCGGCGCCTCCATCAGCTTGAAGTTCACCGCGCCGTCGCGATTGGTCGTGATGAGGAAGCGGTCGCCGTGGTGGTCGACCGAATACTCGTGGCCGGTCGAGCGGGCCGAGATCAACTCCAGCGAGCCGTCGGGCGTCGATGCGTCGAGGAACCACACCTCGCTCGTCAACGAGCTGTTGACGCTGACGAAGAGGAACCGCCCGCTCTTCGACCGTTCGACGTGGACTCGGAAGCGCTCGTCGTCCTCCTGGAACACCAACACGTCGTCCGACGGCGGCGTGCCCAACGTGTGGCGCCAGATCTGGTGCGGCCGCAGGGCCTCGTCCCGCGCGGCGTAGAACAACGTGCGGTTGTCCGACGCCCACACCACGTTCCACGTGACCGCGGGGATGACGTCGTCGAGGTCGCGCTTGCGGGCGAGGTCACGCACGAGAAGGTCGGTGTTGTCGCTGCCGTCGAAGTTGACGCCGTAGACGGCCAGCGAGTGGTCGGGGCTGGGCGTGAACGCCCGCAGGTCGAAGTAGTCCTTGCCGGCGGCCAGCTCGTTCTCGTCGAGCACGACCTCGTCGTCGCGCACGTGGATGGCGTACTCCAGGCCCTCGACCATCTTGGTGGAGTACCAGTGGCCACCCCAGTAGACCGGCGGCGACTCGTCGGTCTCCTGGATGCGGCCCTTGAACTCCTGGAAGAGCGTTTCCTGCAAGGGCCCGAGGTGGGCCGTCATGGCCTCGGTGTAGGCGTTCTCGGCCTCGAGGTGGGCGAGCACGGCCGGGTCGTCGCGGTCGCGCAGCCAGTACCACTCGTCCACCCGGGAGTCGCCGTGGGTGGTGATCGTGTGCGGGCGGCGCTCGGCCACCGGCGGCTGCGGTGCGGGGGTCACGGTGCCCGAGGGTAGTTTCGACGGCCATGCCGATCTACGCGTTGGGCGACCGGGTGCCCACCATCGACGAGTCCGCCTTCGTCCACCCCGACGCCGTGATCATCGGTCTGGTCGAGGTCGGCCCCGAGTCGACGATCTGGCCTGGCGCGGTGCTACGGGGCGACTACGGGCGCATCGCCATCGGCGCCCGCACCTCGATCCAGGACGGCACGATCATCCACGCCACCCACGAGCTCGACACCGTCGTGGGCGACGGCTGCGTGGTCGGGCACAACGCCCACCTCGAGGGGTGCGTCATCGAGGACGGCGCCCTCGTCGGCTCTGGCTCGGTGGTGTTGCACCGCGCCGTGGTCGGCGCCGGCGCCCTCGTCGGGGCCAACGCCGTCGTCACCAACGGCACCGTCGTGCCGCCCCTCGCCATGGCCCTCGGCGTGCCCGCCACCGTCAAGCCCGACGCCGTCCAGCCCGGCGCCCACGCCCCCGCGGCCGCGCTCTACGCCGCCAACGGCCAGCGCTACAAGAACGAGTTGCGGCCGATCGTCACCTGACGAGCGAGGGCGCCAGCGGGTCGAGGAAGGCGATGGTGCCGGTGGTCGCCCGGCGGCGGGCCCAGGTGGCGACGTCCTGGTCGTGGGTGAGGTAGACGACCTGGGCGTGGCCCGACAACCGGTCGACGAGGTCGAGCATGGCCCACTTGGCGTCGGCCCTGAGGTGGAGGAAGCACTCGTCGAGGAGCAACGGCAGCCCCTCGCCCTCGGTGCCGCAGTGGCGAAGGGCGGCGAGGCGCTCCTGGAGGTAACGCTCGACCTCGGCGATCTTGGCCGGCGAGGGCACGCCGATGTCGCCGTTTTGCTCTTCGAGCAACACGACCCGGCGCTCGACCGCGCTGGCCCGATCGGCGATGCGGGCCACGTCGGGGACGAGGCGATTGGCCATGTGGAAGGCGGTGGCCGTCATGTCCCGGCGGGCCTGGAGCTCGTCGGGGTCGGGCTCCTTGGCGTCGGCGGCCGAGACGGTCGTGCCGAACTCGGGCCGGTACTCGGTCTGGGCCAGCGCCTCCAGGCGCTCGATCTCGCGGTCGAGCTCGCGCACCGCCCGGCCGGCGACGCGGTCGCGCACCCGTTGCTCGGCGTGGGCCGCCCGCTCCTCGAATCCCGACAGCCGGTCGCCGAGGTCGCCGTCGAGACGGCCCATGGCGGCGAGTAGGTCCTCGACCTTGGCCCGCACCTCGGCCTCGTCGGCCTCGGCCGCTTCCAACCCCTCTTGCAACCGCGCCACCTTGGCCACCTCGGCCAACTGGCGGACCATGTCGGCGGCCAGCGTCGGGTGCTCGACGCCGAACGGGCGGCACACCGCGAGCAGGGCCTCCCGGGCCTGCTCGACGTGGGGCTCGACCTCGTCGGTGAGGCGCCGGCGGGTGACGGTGATGTCGTCGCCCAGGCCTTCGAGCGCGGCCACCGAGGCGGCGTAGGCCCGCACCTCCTGCTCCAACTCGACCGCTTCCAGCGGCGACATCTCGCCGGCCAACAGGCGCCAGTCGGCCATCACCTTCCGGTGCTCGTGGGCCGCCCGCTCCAGCGGGGCGCGCAGCGACGGGTCCTTGACCGCCTCCATCCGCCGGAGGTGGAACGTGAGGTACGACGGCACGCCGGCTCGGATGAGCGCGTCGGTCTCCCAGTCCTGGGCCTCGGCCAGTTGCTGGCGGGGTGCGAACACCGACCAGTAGGCCGCGGCCGCGCTCCCGGCCAACGCCAGCGGGGCGACGATGGGCGCCAACGGCAACGCCATCGCGCCCAGGGCAGCGGCCCCGCCGGCGGCCATCATGCCGGTCATCCGCCGCTTCTCGATGACGCCCTCGGCCTGCTCGACGGCGGCGTGGGCCGACTCGATCTCCAGCACGATGGCGGGCGCCTCGGCGTTCTCGTCGGCGACCAGGCCGCCGAGGGCGATGGACTCCTTCTCCAAGCGGTGGCCGGTGTCGATGGCCTGCGCGGCCACGGCCCACAGCCGGTCCTGCTCGGCCCGGGCGAGGCGGGCGATGTCGGGGTGCGACGGGCTTTCGAGGTGCGAGGCCATCATCCCCGCGAGCCGGGCCGACAGCGTGGCCCGCTGGGCTTCGGCCGCGGCCAGCGCGTCGACCAGCGAGTCGAGCTCGAGGGGCACGTGGTCGGGGATGGTGAGGGCGCCGGCCAACGTGTGGGGGTCGAGCCTGACCCGCTCGCCGAACGCCTTGTTGGCGTCGGAGAGCTTGCGGGCCGCGGTCCGCCAACGCGACGCGACCGGCCGCAACAGCGCGAGGTGCGAGGCGATGACGCGGTCGGCCTCGGCCTCGGCGGGGGTGCTCGTGACTGCGACCCGCTCGGCCTTCAGCCGCTCGAGCTCGATCAGCATCCGGGCGTAGCGGCGGCGGGGCCGGCCAGCGTCGATCTGGCGGATCTCCTCGTCGATCGAGATGAGCTCGAGGCGCAGCGCGTCGGCCGCGTCCCGTGCGACCTGGGCCGCCTCGAGCTGGTCGCGGAGGAGGGCGAGCGCGGCCCGGGCCTCACCCATCTCCTTGGGCTCGGCAACTCCCTGGAGGATGCCGAGCTGGCGGCCGTCGACGTACATCAGGCGGAAGAGCTCGTGTACCGACAGGCCGAGCAGGAGGCTCGGCGGCATGGCCGCGGTGCCGTCGTCGTGGAACGTGTGGAAGGTGCCCTCGGCGGTTTGGTCGACGGTGACCCGCTGGCCGGTGCGGCCGACGAAGGCCAGCTCGCTCGACACCGTGGCCTCGCCCGCGAGCGTGCCCAAGATGACCTCGACCACCCCTTGGCGGTCCTCGACACCGATCCCGGCGATGACCGTGAGCCGCTCGTGGAACCGCAGCTTCTGGCCGTCGCCCGAGACGCGGAGCGCGAGCTGTTGCAACCGCATAGCAACCCTCCTCGCCGGTTGGATCGGCACGGCCCGCAGGGCGCTGTAGGGGTCGATCGGCCCATCCACCAGCGGTTTCGGACACTTCGGACATGGGCCGCGCTTTTACTTCGGGAGTCGAACCTTGGGCGGGGTAAGCTGACGCCACCATGGCAAGTCGCACCGACACCGCCGCGCCCGCGGGCGCGCCTGCGAGCACCGCACCCCCGACCGAAGCGGGCAGCGTGTTCACCCCCGCGCCCGTGCCCGACGACCGCCGCCCGGGGTGGCGGCTGGTGCTCCTCTCGGTCAAGCCCCACCGGGGCTCGATCGCCCTCGGCGTCAGCGCCGGCCTGGTCTGGACGCTGGCCAAGGTGTCGGTTCCCAAGCTGACCCAGAAGGGCATCGACGAAGGCATCATCGGCAACCAGCAGGGCGCGCTGCTCAAGTGGGCGCTGCTGATCCTCGCCGTCGGCGTGGTCTCGGCCACGGCCATGGGCTTCCGCCGCTACCAGGCCTTCGGCACCGCGTGGAAGGCCGAGACCGAGCTGCGCCAGCGCCTGTTCGCCCACCTCCAGCGCCTCCATTTCGCCTTCCACGACCAGGCCCAGACCGGCCAGCTCATGGCCCGCTCGGCCACCGACATCCAGGCCGTCAACCAGTTCCTCGTGATGATCCCGATCACGATCTCCAACGTGGTGACGATGGCCGCCATCACCACCATCCTCGTGTTGATGAACGCCAAGCTGGCGTTCGTGGCGTTGATCGCCCTGCCGCTGATCAACCTCTTCGCCAAGCGGTTCTCGTCGAAGATCCACCCGGCGTCGATGGCGCTGCAGGCCGAGCTGGCCGACCTGGCGACGGTGGTCGAGGAGTCGATCACCGGCATCCGGGTGGTGAAGGGCTTCGGCGCCGAGTCGATCCAGTACGACCGGCTCGTCGACCAGAGCACCCGCGTCTACGACCGGTCGATGACGCTGGCCCGCATCCGGGCGGTGTTCAACCCGGTGCTCGACTTCCTGCCCGCGGTCGGCCTCGTGGCCGTGCTCTGGTACGGCGGGCGCCAGGTGCTCAGCGGCCACCTCAGCCTGGGCGAGCTGGTGGCTTTCAACGTCTACGTCTTCATGCTGATCCCGCCGCTGCGGATGACGGGGATGCTCATCGC
This sequence comes from Actinomycetota bacterium, assembly GCA_034668185.1. Taxonomy (GTDB): domain Bacteria; phylum Actinomycetota; class Acidimicrobiia; order Acidimicrobiales; family CADCTF01; genus DATLED01. Next base: position 10,937 of record JAXDPV010000044.1, on the reverse strand, counting down.
CCAGGCCCAGCGGGCGGTCGCCGCCGGCGAGCGCATCGACCAGATCCTGCGCACCGACCCGGCCATCGTCGACCGGCCCAAGGCCCGCGACCTGCCGGTCGGCGGGGGCGGCGAGCTGCGCTTCGAGGACGTGACCTTCGCCTACATCGCCGGCGCCGCGCAGCCGGTGCTGCGGGGCTTCGACCTGTTCGTGCGGCCTGGCGAGTCGGTGGCCATCGTCGGGGCGACCGGTTCCGGCAAGACGACCGTGGCCCGCTTGATCCCTCGCTTCTACGACGTGGGTTCTGGGCGGGTGCTGATCGACGGCGTCGACATCCGCGACGTCAAGGTCGCCAACCTCCGCCAGAACGTCGGCATCGTGTTCGAGGACACGTTCCTCTTCAGCGACTCGATCCGCAACAACATCGCCTTCGCTTCGCCGGCGGCGCCCCAGGAGCAGGTCGAGCGGGCGGCCCGGCTGTCGGGCGCGCACGAGTTCATCTCCGCCCTGCCCGAGGGGTACGACACCCTGATCGGCGAGCGCGGCTTCTCGCTGTCGGGCGGCCAGCGGCAGCGGGTGGCGTTGGCCCGGGCGATCCTGGCCGACCCGCGGGTGCTGATCCTCGACGACGCCACCTCCTCGGTCGACCCGACCAAGGAGCACGAGATCCGGGAGGCGTTGGCCGAGGTCATGCGCAACCGGACGACCATCGTCATCGCCCACCGTCCCGCCACGATCGCGCTGGCCGACCGGGTGGTGCTGCTCGACGAGGGCCGGGTGGTGGCCGAGGGGACGCACGAGGAGCTGCTGGTCTCGAGCGAACGCTATCGAGAGGTGCTGGCCCGGCAGGCGGCGGCCGAGTCCGACGGGGTGGAGGCCTGATGCGGGGCGGCGGAGGCGGCGGCGGCGGCATGTGGGGCGCGGCCATGGCCATGGAGGACGGCGACAAGCTCACCGCCGACCAGGCCCGCCGGGTGGTGCGGCGCGCCTTCCGGATGCTGCGGCCCTACCGGCGCCAGGTGCTCCTGTCGGCGGTGGTGATGGTGCTGTTCACCGGGTGCGCGCTGGCCGGGCCGTTGTTCGTGCGCTACGGGATCGACCACGGGTTGCGCCATCGCGACAAGGGCGCGCTCGACATGGCGGTCATCGGCTACGGCATCGTGGCGGTGGCGTCGCTGGTGTTGTCGCGGACGCAGATCATGTTGGTGACCCGGGTCGGCGAGCAGTTCCTCCGGGACATGCGGCGCCGGGTCTTCCGCCACCTGCTCGGGCAGTCGATGGCCTTCTACGACTCGGAGCAGACCGGCAAGTTGGTGGCCCGGATGACGTCCGACATCGACTCGCTGACCGAGCTCGTGCAGCAGGGCCTGGTGATGTTCGTGACCAACGCGTTGCTGTTGGTGTTCACCATCGTGATCCTGGTGTCGCTCTCGCCGGTGCTGGCGGCGGCGTGCCTGGTGGCGTTGCCGATCGTGATCCTGGCGTCGATCAAGTTCCGGCGTGACTCCAACAAGGCGTACCTGGATGTGCGCGACCGGATCGGCCAGACGCTGTCGACGTTGCAGGAGGGCATCTCCGGCGTCCGGGTGATCCAGGCATTCGGCCAGGAGGAGAACACCATCGGCCGGTTCGGGCAACACAACACCGCCCAGCTCGACGCCAACATGCACGCCACCCGCATCTCGGCCCGATACTTCCCGGTCATCGAGATCGCCGGCATCGGCACGACGGCGGCGTTGGTCGGCATCGGCGGCGTGTTGCAGCACCGGGGGTTGGTGTCGGTCGGCACCATCGGCGCGTTCGTGTTGTACCTCACCAACCTGTTCGAGCCGGTGCAGCAGTTGAGCCAGCTCTTCAACGTGTTGCAGTCCGCGGCGGCGGCGTTGTCGAAGCTGTTCGGGTTGCTCGACACCAAGTCGGTGCTGGCCGAGCGTTCCGGTGCGGTCGACCTACCGTTGGTCGGCGACTTCGAGGTTGCCGACCTCGGGTTCTCGTACGTGTCGACCCGTGACGTCGTGCTCGACGACGTGTCGCTGTCGATCCGCCACGGCGAGCGGGTGGCGTTGGTCGGGCCGACGGGTGCGGGCAAGTCGACGTTGGCCAAGCTGATGGCCCGGTTGTACGACCCGACGGTCGGCTCGGTGTCCTACGGCGGCGTCGACCTGCGTGACGCCACCTTCGCCTCCTTGCGGGAGCGGATCTGCGTGGTGCCCCAGGAGGGGTTCCTGTTCTACGGGACCGTGCTCGACAACGTCCGCATCGGTGCTTCGGGTGCGACCGACGACGACGTGGTCGCGGCGTTGCAGCGCATCGGGATCTACGAGCACTTCGCCTCGCTGCCCGAGGGATTGCAGACGCCGGTGCAGGAGCGTGGGTCGCGGCTGTCGGCGGGCGAGCGCCAGTTGGTCTCTCTTGCCCGTGCGGCCTTGGCCAACCCGGCGGTGCTGGTGTTGGACGAGGCCACCTCGAACCTGGACCCGGGCACGGAGTCGACGGTCGAGCACGCGCTGAACGTCTTGATGGAGGGGCGGACGGTGATCGTCATCGCCCACCGTCTCTCTACGGCCGAGCGTGCCGACCGGGTCGCCGTCGTCGACGCCGGCGGCATCGTCGAGATGGGCCCCCACCACGAGCTGGTCAACGCCGGCGGCCGCTACGCCGCGTTGTTCGCCTCGTGGTCCGGCGCCTCGTCCGCCGCCGCCTCCTGAACCTCGGCTCGCTTTCGGCCACGGGCGCGTGCCATGCCGCGCGAATTTGGCCGAAAGCGGCTTAGGAGTCGGCGGGCTCGGGGAGGGGTTCTTCGATGCCGAGGGCTTCGACGGCCAGCTCGGTCTCGATCTCGTCGAGCAGGCCGACGATCTCGGTGCCCTCGAAGAGGGAACGCTCACGGGTGAGGCCGAGCCACTTCTCGACCTCGCCGATGACGGGGTAGGCGCGCAGGGCGGCATAGAGGTCGAGCAGACGGTCCTGGACCTGCTGGGCCGACTGGAGCGGCCGGTCGGCGGTCTCCGCCCTCCACTGCTCGATCTGCTCTTTGGCCTGGGTTTCCATCGTCAAACTCCTCTTGCCCTACGAGTGTCTACCTACAAACCTCGGCTGCAACCACCATCATCCCAAGAACCGAGAGACAAATGACACCACTGGCCTAGCCCGCGCCGCTTGGCCGGGAAGAAGTGTCACAGGGCATTGTTACTATCTCGGTAGGGGAAATCCCCAACGCACGACCTGCAATTGGAGCTGAAGCCATGGCCACCATCGAGACCGGACTCGACCTCGGTCGCTACAAGCTGGGCTGGTCCGACACCGTCGACTACCTGGTCACGCCTAAGAAGGGCCTTTCCGAGGACGTCGTCAAGGAGATCTCCTGGCTCAAGGGCGAGCCCCAGTGGATGACCGACTTCCGCCTGAGGGCCTATCGCCACTTCGTCCGCAAGCCCATGCTGCCGTGGTTCGCGGTCAACATGCCTGACATCGACTTCCAGGACATCTTCTACTACCTCAAGCCGACCGACCACTCGGTCAGCGAATGGGACGAAGTGCCCCAGCAGATGAAGGACACCTACGAGAAGCTGGGCATCCCCGAGGCCGAGCGCAAGTACCTGGCCGGCGTCACCGCCCAGTACGACTCCGAGGTCGTGTACCACAAGAACCGGGAAGACCTCGAGGCCCGGGGCATCCTCTTCACCGACATGGACACGGCCGTCCGTGAGTACCCCGACATCGTCAAGCGCTACTTCGGGACGATCATCCCCCCGGGCGACAACAAGTTCGCCGCCCTCAACTCGGCCGTGTGGTCGGGCGGCAGCTTCATCTACGTGCCGCCGGGGGTGGAGTGCGAGATGCCGCTCCAGGCCTACTTCCGCATCAACTCCGAGAACGCCGGCCAGTTCGAGCGGACGCTGATCATCGCCGACGAAGGCGCCAAGGTGCATTACATCGAAGGCTGCTCGGCGCCCGTCTACACCAGCGACTCGCTCCACAGCGCGGTCGTCGAGCTCGTGGCCAAGCCGAGCGCCCGCATCACCTACACCACCATCCAGAACTGGTCGCCCAACGTCTACAACCTCGTCACCAAGCGGGCCCGGGCCGAGGAAGAGGCCCACGTCGAGTGGATCGACGGCAACATCGGCAGCCGGCTGACGATGAAGTACCCGTCGGTCGTCCTTGCCGGCCGCAAGGCCAGCGGCGAGGTGCTGTCGGTGGCCTACGCAGGACCGGGCCAGCACCAGGACGCCGGGGCCAAGATGATCCACGCCGCCCCCGAGACGACGTCGACGATCGTGTCGAAGTCGATCTGCAAGGACGGCGGCCGCACGTCGTACCGCGGCCTGGTCAAGATCGAGGAGGGCGCCTACGACTCCAAGGCGTTCGTGCGCTGCGACGCGCTGCTGCTCGACGACATCAGCCGCTCCGACACCTACCCCCGCCAGGAGATCAACGAGAAGCGGGCCCAGATCGGCCACGAGGCCACCGTCTCCCGGGTCAGCCAGGACCAGCTCTTCTACCTGATGAGCCGCGGTCTCTCCGAGGAGCAGGCCATGGGCATGATCGTCAACGGCTTCATCGAGCCCGTCACCCGCACGCTGCCCATGGAGTACGCCGTCGAGTGGAGCCGCCTCATCGAGCTTCAGATGGAAGGGGCGGTCGGCTGACATGGCCAACCCCGCGCTGAACGAGAAGACGTTCGCCCCCGCCCGGCTCCGCACCATCGACCTCGATGCCGCCCGCACCGGCGGCACCGGGGCCGAGGCGTGGCGCGACCGGATGACGCTCGACGGCGTCGTCCTCAAGTCGCTGGTGTTGTTCCCGATCCTGCTGGCCACCGGCTGGTTCGGGTGGCACTCGGTGCAGCGGAGCGAGCTGGGCGTGCAGGTGCCCGGGTGGTTGCTCGTCGCCGTGCTCGGCGGCCTCGGCGTCGCCATCGTCACGATCTTCAAGCCGCGGGTGTCGCCGTACACCGCTCCCGTCTACGCCGCCATCGAAGGCTTGGTGTTGGGCGCGATCTCGGCGGTCTACGAAGCCCGCTTCCAGGGCATCGCCCTGCAAGCGGTGATGCTCACCGGCGCGGTGTTCGCCATCATGCTCGGCCTGTACACCAAGCGGATCGTGAAGGTCGACGACAAGTTCCGGCGGGGCGTCATCGCCGCCACCCTCGCGGTCATGGCCGTGTACCTGGTCACGATCGTGCTGCGGCTGTTCGGCGCGTCGATCCCGATGATCCACGAGAGCGGTCCCGTCGGCATCCTCTTCAGCCTGGTGGTCGTGGGCATCGCCTCGGCCAACCTCATGCTCGACTTCGACCTCATCGAGCGGGGCGTGGCCGCGGGCGCACCCAAGTGGATGGAGTCGTACGCCGCCTTCGGGCTGCTGGTGACGTTGGTGTGGCTATACCTCGAGCTGCTGCGGCTGCTGTCCAAGCTCCGAAGTCGGTAACAGGAGCGCCGCCGTGCCCATGCTCGAGCACTGCAAGAACTTTCAGAGCCGGACGTACGCCTCGGGCGAGATCGCGCGGTTCTGCGTCCTCGACCTGGCGCCGGAAGCGCCGTGGCGCTGCCCGGAGAACTGCCCGAAGTACGAGCGCCGCATGGCCGACGTGGGCTGGGATCTGGGCGGCCTGGTGCGGCCGAAGGTGCCGGACGAGCCCGAGATGATCGAGCTCAACGACGACGCCGCCGCCCTGCTCGACGAGGCCGAAGACATCCTGAACGCCGCCGGGCCAGACATGGGGGCCGAGGTCGAGCGCCAGCGGGCCATGGAGCCGCCCCAGAATCGCCGGCCGGCGACGGCGCCGGGCGACCGCTACATCCCGGGCGCCGACCTGTGGCACCGGCTGCGCGACCGCTTCCGCCGGCGTTGAACTATCGGATCGTCGACGTCTTCACCGACGTCCCGTTGGCCGGCAATGGGTTGTGCGTCGTGACCGATCCGGTCTCGGACGAGTCGCTGATGCAGGCGATCGCGCGCGAGGTCAACCTCAGCGAGACCACCTTCGTGACCCGAACCGGCGACGCTTCCTACGACGTGCGCATCTTCACGCCAGGCGGCGAGCTGCCGTTCGCCGGCCATCCGTCGTTGGGTTCGGCGTGGGTGATGGGGCCTGGCCGGTGGACGCAGCGGTCGCTGGGGGCGACGGTCACCATCGAGGCCACCGCCGAGGGCGCGACCATGTCGGCCCCCGACCCGAAGCTCACCGAGGTGTACCCCGAGGACGGTGCCAGGGCGGTGGGCCTGCCCGAGGCGTCGGTGGCCAAGGCGTTCGTGGCCGACGTCGGCGGTATGGGGTTCCTCGTGCTGCCCACCGAAGCGCCGGTCGACGCCCTCCGCCCCGACCAGGCGGCGGTGGCCGCCGCGGCCAAGGCCGTGGGCGTGCCCGGCGTCGGCGTGGTCCGCCGCCTCGACGACCGCAGCCTGCACGCCCGGGTGTTCGTGCCCGGTGCCGGCATCGTGGAGGACCCGGGGACGGGCTCGGCTGCGGGCGCCTTCGGCCTGCTCGCCCGGCGGTTGTGGCCCTCGATGGAGGCCGGCCTCACGATCTTCCAGGGCGCCGAGATCGGGCGGCCGTGCCGCATCGAGGTGTACGCCGAGGCGGGAAAGGTGCGGGTCGGTGGGCGGGTGGCCGCCTGCGCCGAGGGGCGGTTCTCGTGGTCATAGACTGCTGGCTTCGGGGGAAGCATCCGTGCTTCCCCTTCTTCGCGACCAAGGACCTGCACTGAGCGCCTTCACCGCCGACCGAGCCGCCGCCCTGGGGGGGCCGGGGTGGCTGCGCGCCCGGCGGGCCGAGGCCGCGGGGCGGTTCGAGTCCACTCCGATGCCGACCGCGGCCGACGAGCTCTGGCGCTACACGCCGGTGGCCGACCTCGACCTCGACCGGTTCGCGTTGCCGGTGGCCGGCGGCGGGGGAGTCACGTCGGCGTTCGCCGATGCCGTCACCGACCGAGCCGGCCTGGTGCACATCGCCGACGGGCGCTTGGTGGGCGTCGAACTGTCGCCCGAGGCACAGGCGGCCGGCGTGACCGTTGGTCCGGCCGAGGAGGAGACGACGCCGCTCGACCCCGCCGACCCGGACGCGCTGACGGCGTTGCACGAGGCCTTCGTGCCCGAGATGGTGGTGATCCGGGTGCCGGCGAACGCCGTCGTCGACCAGCCCATCGTGGTGGTGCAGGCGATCACGACCGAGGGCGCGGCCGTCTTCCCCCACGTCGTCGTGGAAACGGGTGAGTCGAGCGAGGTCACGATCCTCGACCATTGGACGTCGGCCGCCGACACCACCGCCTTCGCCTCGCCGGTGGTCGAGCTGCGGGCCGGCGACAACTCGACGCTGCGCTACGTCGGCGTGCAGGACTTCGGCGAACAGGTGTGGTCGACGGGCTACCTCCTCGCCAGGCCAGGCCGCGACGCCAACACCAAGGTGTGGCTGGCCGCCCTCGGCGGGGGCTACGCCCGCTTGTACGTCGACGCCCGCCTCGACGCCCAGGGCGCCAACGCCGACATCGCCGCCGTCTACTTCGGCGAGGACGACCAGACCCACGACTTCCGGTCGCTGCAGAACCACGTCGGGTCGAGGTCGGTGAGCAACTTCCTGCTGAAGGGGGCGGTGGTCGACCAGGCCCACGGCATCTACACCGGCCTCATCCGGGTGCTCGAAGGGGCCAAGGCCACCGAGTCGTTCCTCACCAACCGCAACCTCGTGCTCAACGACGGTGCCTCGGTCGACTCGGTGCCCAACCTCGAGATCGTCAACGAGAACGACATCCGGAGCTGCGGCCACGCCGCCGCCACCGGCCCGGTCGACGAGGAGCACCGCTTCTACCTCGAGAGCCGGGGCGTGCCCACCGACGTGGCCGAGCGCCTCATCGTGTTCGGCTTCTTCGACGACGTGGTGTCGGCCATGCCCATCGCCGGCGTGCGCGAGCCGCTGCGCCAGGCGGTGGCCAGGAAACTGACCAAGGCGGTGACGTCCAATGGCTGACCGCTTCCGGGTGTGCTCGACGGCCGAGGCCGAGGCGGGCAAGCCGATGCGGTTCGACGTCGGCGGCTATCGCATCTGCCTGGTTCGCATCGGCGACGACTTCTACGCCATCGCCGACCGCTGCAGCCACGAGGACTACTCGTTGAGCGAGGGCGAGGTCTTCGAGGACGAGCGGGAGATCGAGTGCTGGAAGCACGGCAGCACGTTCTCCTTGGTCACCGGCGATCCGCAGTCGTTGCCGGCCACCAAGCCGGTACCCGTCTACACCGTGGTCGTCGAGGGCGACGACGTGATCGTGGAGGCGGGCTGATGTCCGAGCTGGTGGTGTCGGGGTTGCGGGCCGGGGTCGCGGGGCGCGAGATCCTGAAGGGCATCGACCTCACCGTTGGTTCGGGGGAGGTCCACGCGGTGATGGGGCCGAACGGCTCGGGGAAGAGCACGCTCTCCCACGTGATCATGGGCCGGCCCGGCTACGAGGTGCTCGGCGGTTCGGTGACGCTCGACGGCGTCGAGCTGCTCGACCTGCCCACGTGGAAGCGGGCCCAGGCCGGGTTGTTCCTCGCCATGCAGTACCCGACCGAAGTGCCGGGCGTGTCGTTGTACGAGACGTTGCAAGAGGCGGCCCGGGCCGCGGGCAAGGACCCGAACGAGACCGTGGCCCTGGCCAAGGCCGAGGCCGCCCGCATCGGCTTCGACGAGCGCTTCCTCACCCGGGCCCTCAACGTCGACCTCTCGGGCGGCGAGCGCAAGCGCAACGAGACGCTGCAGCTCGGCGTGTTGCGACCCAAGATCGCCATCCTCGACGAGCTCGACTCCGGCCTCGACGTCGATGCCCTCCGGGCCGTGAGCCGGCGGGTCGAGGCGGCCACCACCGAGTCCGGCCTCGGGGTGCTGGCCATCACCCACTACACCCGCTTGTTGCTCGAGCTCAAACCCGACCGGGTCCACGTGTTGTCGGCCGGCCGCATCGTGCGGGAGGGCGGCCCCGAGCTGGCCGAGGAACTCGAAGAGACGGGCTACGCGCCCTACGCCACCCCCGCCTAACCCGCTTTCGGTCAAATTCGCGCGGCATAGCACGCGCCCGTGGCCGAAAGCGGACGCTTTAGGGGTGCGGGACCGCGGTCGTCGTCGTGGTCGGCGGCGGGGCGGTGGTGGTGGTCGTGGTCGGCGCGGTGGTGGTCGACGCCGGCGGTGCGGTTGTCGTGGTCGGGGCGACGGTGGTGGCCGGGGCCGTGGTCGTCGTGGTGGCGGCGCCATCGGCCGGCGGGGCCTGCTCGTTGAACGGCACCGGCGCCTTCTTGCCGCCGAGGACGTAGATCGGCGTGCCCAGCCCGATGTTGTCGTAGAACCACAGCGACGAGTTCATCGGGATGCGCACGCAGCCGTGCGACGCCGGCGAGGCCGGCACCGAGGCCGAGCCGTGGACCGCGATCCCGCCATTGAAGTAGACGGGGTTGAAGAGCTCGCCCAAGCGGCTGACCCGCACGCCCTTGATCTTGCGGTTGGCCTTGAACGAGCCGCCGGGGGTGATCGCCACCGCGCACTCGCCGTCGACGCAGTACTTCTTCTCGTTGCCGGTCGAGACCGAGAGGATGCGCACCAGGGCGCCGCCCTTGTAGACGAACAGGGCCTGGCGCTTGAGGTCGATCTCGACCCGGTTGGCGCCGCCGTCGGCGATCATCGGCGCCGGGTCTCCGCCCTTGGCCACGGCCGCGACCACGTCGTCGGTGGCCCGGCCGGTGCGGGCCAGGCCGTTGACCTTCTGGAAGGCCATCACCGCATGGCCGGTGGCGGCGTCGAAGGTGTCGTCGATCTTCCCGGCGTCGTAGTGAAGCGCGTTCAACTGCTCCTCCATGGCCTTGACCTCGGGGCCCTTCGAGCCCCGGCCCAGGCCGGGCGCGGGCGGCTTGGCCGTAGTCGCGGTGGGGGGAGCGGTGGTGGAGGTGGTGGTCGTCGACGTCGAGGTGGTCGACGTCGTGGTGGTGGGCGCCAGTGCGTCGTCGGCCGACGAGCCCGTACAGGCGCCGAGCGCGGCGATGGCGACAACACTCAGCAGGTAGCGGGGAAGTGGGGCGCGCACCAGTCGACCTTCCATCACGACGTACGACGCTCCAGTATGGAAGACCGTTCCGAAAAGTGGCGAATCCCTTCGTCCGCGAGCGAACGGAACACCGACGGCCGGGCGATGGCGATCACGGCCAGCGCGGCCACCATCGCCACCGCGCCGCCGATCGTCGTCGCCCGCAGGCCGACCCGCCGGGCCAGCACGCCCTGCACCAGCGCGCCGAGCGGGAAGACGACCGACAGGGTGGCGAAGTAGAGGCTGAGGATGCGCCCGCGGTAGGCGGCCGGCGCCCGTAGCTGCACCACCGCCGACAACCCCGAGAGGATGCAGATGTAGGCGCCGCCGACCACGACGATGGCCGCCGCCGCGACCGGCACGGAACCGGCGAGGGCGTAAGGCACGAGGGCGAACGGTGTGAGGAAAAGCACGATCAACAGCATCCGCCGGCGGCCGAAGCTGGCGACCAGGCTCGGGAAGACGAGGGCGGCGACGACCGCGCCCACGCCCTGCGCGGTGGTGAGCACGCCGGTGGCGCCGGCGATGGCCTTGGCGTCGCCGGTGGCGTCGACCAGCCGGGCGGCCACGGCCGGGACGAGGGCGATGAACGGGGAGGTGAAGGCCGCGGCCAGCGCGATCAGGCCGATGGCCGATCGGAGGGCCGGGCTGCTGCGCACGACCCGGACGCCGTCGCCCATGTGGGCGAGGATGCCGACGTGGGCGCCGGGGTCGACCGGCGGCGGGAGGCGGACGAAGAAGAACGACACGATCACCGCCGCGAACGACACCGCGTTGACGGCGAAGGCGGCGCTGAACGACCCGCCCACGATCACCAGGCCGGCCAGCGCGGGGCCGGCCACCCGGCCGAGGTTCCATTGGGCCGAGCCGAGGCTGATGGCGCCGACGATGTCCTCGGGGGGAACCAG
>JAXDPV010000043.1:0-20401 GCA_034668185.1 Actinomycetota bacterium | reverse complement strand
CCAACGTGTACTCGACCCGCTCCTCCGAACCCAGCAGAGCGGCCGCGGCCTCGCCGGTCGACAGGCCGATGCCGAGGCCGAACGACGGCAGCCCTTCCTTGGCCCAACGCTCGTTGACCTCGGCCTGGCGGCGGTGCATCGAGCGGGCCGCTGCCAGGGCCCGCACCGGGTGGTCCTCTTGGGGGAAGGGCGCACCGAAGACGGCCATCACCGCGTCGCCGACGAACTGCATCACCGTGCCACCCTCGTCGAGGATGGCGTGGTTCATCTCGGCCCGATGGGTGTTGAGCTGGCCGGCGAGCTCGCTCGGGTCGGCGGACTCGGCGATGCTCGAATAGCCCCGGATGTCGGCCATGAGCACGGTGACGACGAGGCGCTCGGTCTCGCCGATCTGGCGTCCTTCGGAGCGCAGCTTCTCGGCCAGGCCGCCGGGCAGCAGCCGGCTCAGGGTCTCGCCCTGCTCCTCCCGGTCGACGATCGCCTGATGGAGCAGGCGGAGGCGCTTGAGCGAGCCGGCCACGCCCGAGCTGGCGTCCTGGGCCAGCTTGAGGAAGAGGTCCTCGACCTCGTCGGAGATGGCCGCGGCCGTGGTCTTGCGGGTGACGGCGATGGCCTTCATGGGCCGGCCCTCGGCGACCTGGCGGAGGAGGGCTTCCTCCTGTTCGCTCAGGCCGCTGGCCGACTGCACCGGCCGCATCATGGCGTCGACGATGCCGGGGTCGAGGGCGGTGCCGCCGGTGGCCACGGCCCTGATGGCGTTGGCCAGGGCGCTGCCCTCGGCGACCCGGTCCTTGAGGAGGTAGCCGTAGCCGGCGGCGCCGTCCTGCAGCAGGCTGATGGCGTACTCGGGATCGTCGTACTGGCTGAGGATCACGACGCCGGTGCCGGGGTGGCGCTTGCGCAGCTCCTTGGCCGCGTCGATGCCCTCCTGCTGGAACGACGGCGGCATCCGGATGTCGGTGACGAGCACCTGGGGGTTGGCCGCTTCCGCGCCTTCGATGAGCTCGTCGTAGTCGCCGGCCACCCCCACGATCTCGATGTCGGGCTCGCGGGCCAGGATCGCCCGCACCCCTTCTCGCACGATGACGTTGTCGTCGGCGAGGAACACGCTGATGGAACCCTCTCCTGCCATCGTGCCAGTGGGCCACAGGTTGGTGGGTCGCGGCAAACGGGCAGACAGGTCGGGTGGGGGGGGTGCCTGCCCCCCTTGGCGTCCACCGGCCCGCCCCCTGTCTGGGTCCTGGGCGGCTGCGTACCGTCGTTCTCATGAGAATCGAATCCTCGGTGACGGCGTTGAGCTGGATTCCCTCAGAGGCGGTCGAGGGACTGACCAAGATGCCCTTCGAAACGGGCGTCGCCCATTACGACACCACCCCTCCCGAGGTGGTCGAGGGGGCGCCGGCCTTGGAGGAGCTGCGGGCCGCCGACCGCTTCCGGTTCGCCAACCACCTGTCGGCGTGGATCGACGTGGTCGACGGCGTGATCACCGGCCACGGCCAGGGCGGCGGCGGGCTCATCGGCTCGACCACGATGAAGGTGGGCAAGCAGTTCACCTTCGAAGCCGTAGCCCTGCCCGACATCCAGTTCGAGCCCGAGGTGGGCGACGGGTGGGTGCGCTTCGGCCAGACGGCCGGTGGACGCACCGGCGTGCCCGCTCCCCGCCGGGTGAACCATCCGCCGTTCGTGCAGTTCTCGGCGCCGCTGGCGTGGTCGACGGTGACGCTGACGTTGTTCGCCGACGGCCGGGTCGAACACGAGCTCGCGGGGGCGTCTTCGTTCCCCCGGCACTGGGTCTACGGGCCCGACGGCAAGCTGTCGTTGAAGTCCGGGCTCGTCGACTTCAAGGACTGGTACCGCCATTCGTTCGGCAAGCACACGCCTTGGGGCGACGAGGACTCACCGGCGTTCGTGGCCTCGGTCGAGACGGCGTTGGAACGTGAGCTCTCGACCCAGTTGATGAAGGGCGGGGCCAAGCCGTCGATCCGCAAGGTGCGCGAGGGCTCGAACCTGGTCGAGCAGGGTTCGCCCGGCTCCGAGTTGTTCCTCTTGCTCGACGGCGTGTTGTCGGTCGAGGTCGACGGTGCCGCGCTGGCCGAGCTCGGGCCCGGTTCGATGGTCGGCGAGCGGGCGGTGCTCGAAGGCGGGTTGCGGACGTGCACCTTGCGCGCGCTCACGCCTTGTAGGGTCGCCGTGGCCGCGGCGGACGCCATCGACCGGACCAAGCTGGTGGAGCTGAGCGGCATCCACCGGCGGGAGGAGAACCCGTCTTCGTGATGCCGGCGTGAGGCTCTGGGTCTGCGGGGTGCGGGGCTCTACGCCCGCCCCCGGGCCCGAGTTCGTCCGCTATGGCGGCAACACGTCGTGCGTGGCGTTGTCTCTTTCGGCTGACGAAGGGCCCTCGCTGGTGTTGGACGCCGGCACCGGCATCCGTAAGGTCGGCGCGCTGTTGTCCCCTGGCATTCCGTTCGTCGGCGCCGTGTTGTTGGGCCACCTGCACTGGGACCACACCCAAGGCCTGCCGTTCGCGCCGGCCTTCGACGCGGTCGATGCTTCGGTCGACCTCTACCAACCGGCCCAGGGCGATCCCGTGGCCGTGCTCTCGCGGGCCATGTCGCCTCCCCATTTCCCGATCCTGCCGACCGAGCTGCGGGGCTCGTGGACGTTCGAGGCGCTGGAGTCGGGTCGTCACTCGATCGCCGGTTTCGACGTGCTGGCGCTGGACATCCCCCACAAGGGCGGGCGCACCTTCGGCTACCGGGTCTCATCGGGCTCGGCCTCGATCGCGTATCTCTCCGACCACTGGCCGATCTCGTTGGGCCCCGGGCCTTCCGGCTTGGGCGAGTACCACGAGGCCGTCATGGAACTGTGTACCGGCGTCGACTTGATCCTGCACGACGCCCAATACACCGCCGCCGAGTTGCCGGCCCGCGCCGACTTCGGCCACTCCGCCATCGAGTACGCCGTCGAGTTGGCCCGCCGCTGCGGCTCCTCGTTGTTGCTCTACCACCACGACCCCAACCGCACCGACGACCAGATCGACGCGCTGGTCGCGGCCCACGGCGTCGACGCCGCCCGCGAGGGCATGGTCGTCGACCTCTAGCGTCAGCCTGGTTCTCGTGAGAGAACCCGGCGCATCACCACCGCACCGCGCCCGTCGGGTTCGGTCACCTGCTCGAAGCCGGCTTCGAGGAGGAGCGGCACCGGGCCGCGGTAGGCGCCGGCCGGGCTCTTGGGGTCGAGGATCGGGTAGACCTCGATCGCCTTCATGCCGGCGGCGGCGAACTGCTCGACGGCGGCGTCGAGGAGGCGGCGGGCCAGGCCGTGGCCGCGGTAGGGCGGGGCGACGACGAAGCAGGCGATGGCGCCGACCTCGTCGGGGGCGAAGCCGGCGTGGTCGGCATCGGCGTGGTGGGGGTAGGCGGTGACGGGGGATGCGTTGACCCAACCCGCGATTTTGTCGCCGGCGTAAGCGACGGCGCCCGTGGTGGTGCCGGCCTCGATGCGTTCGATGAGGTCGGCCCGGTTGGTGGCCGCGCTGCGCTCGGCCCAGGCGCCTTCGTCGTCGACGTGGTGGGCCATGCAGTAGCACGAGGCCCAGCCGGCGTTGTCGGCGAAGGCGTCGTGGTCGAAGAAGGCGAGGATGTCGTCGAGCCGTCCGGCTGCCACGGGTTCGACCTCGACATCGTCGACGACCTCGAGCCGCTCGGTCCCGCCCGTGAGCCGGGCCAGGGCCTCGACGTAGTTGGCGACCTGGGTCGCGGTCAGGCCGATGTCGGCGTGGGCTTCGGCGAAGTGGGCGATGGCCACTGCCGCCAGCGCATCGAGGTCGTCGGCCTCCATCACCAGGCCGCACAGGCACGTCGTCGTCTCGGCGCTCATGGCGAGCGAGGCTAGGCGCCGAAGACGGCGGCCAACTCCTCGGGCACGATGGTCTCGAGTTGGGCGTAGGAGCAGGTGTCGGGCGTGCGGTCGGGGCGCCAGCGGCGGAACTGGGCGGCGTGGCGGAAGCGGTCGCCCTGCAGTTGGTCGTAGGCCACCTCGACGACCCGCTCGACCCGCAACGGTTCCCACGACAGGTCCTTGCCGGCGTTCCACCGGCTGGTCGCGCCGGGAAGGCGCTGGCCCTCGTGGGCCGCGGCCTCGGCCCACGACCGCCACGGGTGCGCCTCCAACGCGTTCTCCCTCAGCGGCGCGAGCTCGTCGACCAGGGCCTTGCGGGTCGCCATCGGGAAGGCGCCGATCACGCCGACGTGGTGAAGCGTGCCCTCGTCGTCGAAGAGGCCGAGCAGCAGCGAGCCGATCACTCCCCCGCTCTTGTGCCACCGGAAGCCGGCGACGGCGCAGTCGGCCGTCCTCGCGTGCTTGACCTTGAGGTGGATGCGCTCGTTCTCCTTGTAGGGCGTGTCGAGCCGCTTGGCCACCACGCCGTCCAGCCCCGCGCCCTCGAAGCGGTCGAACCAGTCCCTCGCCACCTCCGGGTCGCCCGTCGACGGCGAGAGGTACAGCGGCGGCTCGACATCCTTCATCACCTCGCTCAAGATCCGCCACCGCTCCGACAGTGGTCGGCTCCGCAGGTCCTCGTCACCGAGGGCCAGCAGGTCGAAGGCCACGAACGACGCCGGCGTCTCGACGGCCAGCTTCCGCACCCTCGACTCCGCCGGGTGCAACCTCAGTTGCAGCGCATCGAAGTCGAGCCCCGACGGCGTCGCGATCACGATCTCGCCGTCGACCACCACCCGGTCGGGCAACTGCAACTTCACCGGCTCGACCAACTCGGGGAAGTACCGCGTCAGCGGCCGCTCGTTCCTCGACCCGAACTCGACCTCGTCCCCGCTCCTGAACACGATCGACCGGAACCCGTCCCACTTGGGTTCAAGTTGACCTTTGTCTCCTTCAAGGAGGGCAAGTGCCTGCTCAAGCGTGCCCGGCTTGGCGAGCATTGGTTTGACCGGCGGCGGAACAGGCAGATCCACTGGACCATCCTGCCTCGCGAGTCCGGCTTATCTCCACCGCGATGGGCGGTAGCCCGACCCAGCGGACCCTGAAGCCCCGGCGCCAGTCTGATTTACGGACTCACTGCACCGCTGCCTCCAGCGTCAACAGGCGACCGCCACTGTCTCCATCCACCACGAAACTCCGCCGAAGGCGGCGGGGCTCGGCAGCGGTGGCCGAGCAGGTGTCAGTGGTGAGCCACAACCCTGCGATCTCGGGGGCGGTCACGACGATGCCGCCGAGGTCCACGGGATGTGGATCGTCATGGTCGTCGTGCCGTCGATGGTGGTTACCGCGCCTGCGTTGGCGAACGCCGCGTGCAGGTCGTCGAGGGCGTCGAGAAGCGCTATCCGCTGGCGGGCTGTGACGGCTTCGCCGAGGAACAGGCCGATGCGGCTGGTATTGGTGAGGCAAGTGTCCTTGGAGTCGCGGCAGTTCCAGGCGAAGCAGGTGACGGTGTTGCTCGAGGCGTAGACGACGACGTCGGGGCCGAGAGGCATCGTGTCGTTGCCGAGCGGCTTGAAGGTGTCGGTGCCACGGGCGTGGCGAAGCTCCACGTGAGGCTCGGGGAGCCGCTCGATGTCGTAAGCACCCAGGGGTGCGACGTATTGCGTCGACACGGCGCAGTAGGCGTCGACGATCGGTAGGCCGGTCGTAACGGGCCCGCTCCTAAGGGTCCGCCGGATGAGCTGCTCGGCGCTGCCCTTGAACGCCGATGGTTTCAGGCCACATGCCGCGATGGCTGCTCGCCACGCCTCGATATTGGGGTGACGGGTCAGGTTCTCGATGGTCAGGTCGGCCGGGACGGCTCTGTCCGTACCGGCGTCGGTGTCGAACGTCGACAGGTCGGCGGCGAACCCGGCGACGATAACGTCCGGGAACCGCTCGATGACGCTGGCGCCGATCGAGACGGTCACGCGACCAATCGTGGCGACGTCGTTGATCTTAGTGTCGTTGTTGTTGTCGTTGTTGTTGTCTGCCATCACGTGGTCTCCATTCCGATCTTCGGGTTCTCGAGGACGCGGCGCCGCCAGGGCAAGAGGGCGCCGTAGTTGTCGGGGTCGTTGCTGATGAGGAACTGGTGCATGCGCATCAGTTGGTGGAACGGGATGTTCGGGAAGCGGTGGTGCACCCCGTGTACGCCGTCGTTGTGGGGATGGACGAGGCGCCGGTGTAGGAAGCCCAGGTTCGAGATGGTGGCGTCGAACTCGTTGTGGGCCTCGGTGTACCGGTGCTCGGCGGCTTCGCCGAGGAAGCGGAGGACTGGGAGGACGACGAAGAGTGCGAGGAGCCACAGCTTCCAGATCGTCGACGCGACGTGCGTGCCTGCGATCCCCCTGGCAGCGGCGAACATCGCTGCGTGCCAGATGGCGGTGGCGACGCCGGTGAGCGGGCTCGTGCCGATGCTGTGGAACCAGCCAGCGATGTAGGAGGGGAGTTTGGCGGCGACCTTCAACACGAACTTGGCCTTGCGGGTGCGGTCGAGTTCGTCGATTCCGAGCTCGATGTAGCGCATCCTGTCGGGGTCCTCACTCGTGCCGAAGTACTTGTGGTGCCGGTCGTGTGACTCCCGGTAGTGGGCGACGGTGGTGCCGACCGGGATGGCTGCGAGGATGTTGCCGAGGATGTCGTTGAGGCGGCCGCGGCTCCAGTTCTTGTGGCTCGCCTCGTGGCAGAGGGCTTCGAGGCCGCGCGAGGAGCGGGCGATGACGGCGGCGGCGGAGGAGGCGCCGAGCAAGCCAAGCGCGCCACCAGGCAAGGTCGAGGCCAAGGCGCCGACACCGATGATGGTGACGAGGTCGGCGCTGGCTGCGATGACAGCCTTGCCGAGCGCCGGAATCTCGGCGTTGCGGATATTCGGGAGCAGTGCGGGCGGCGGGTTGTAGCCCGCCTTGTAGCGGTGCATCTCGACCGCTGGCCGCGTACACTCCGGTGCGCGGTTGTCGGGGCGGCGCCGCTGTCTCGCGACGTCGGCGCGGCTCGAGGCCTCCCAGCGGGCGGAGCGGATCGGATCGGCGATGTCGTTCATGACGAGCACGCTGCGCCCGGTCACGGAGGGACGAACATCCCAACGGGTGACCCATCCGGTAGCCGCGCCAGTGGCGCGCCACTGGCGAACGGGGAGTGGTGCGGCCCCGTCGGGTGCTCTAGACGGTGCTTCGGCCAGCTCGAGCCGGGGGTGCCGTCGTGAGCGAAGCGTATCCGCACTGGACGAGGTTCGACCCGGGGAGGTGGCTGGTGCGCGACTTCCCGCACTGGCTCGTCGTGACGCGATCGAAGCAGGTCACGCTCGGTGCGTCGCTGTTCCTCTTGAAGCGGCCCGTTCCCTCGTTCGGTGAGGTGGCGGCCGAGGAGCTGGCCGAGCTGGCGGCCGTGGCCGGGTGGTTCGAGGAGGCCGTGATCGAGGCGTTCGGCGCCGAACGCTTCAACTACATCGCGGCGATGATGAAGGATCCCTGGTTCCACTTCCACGCCATCCCCCGCTACAGCGGGCCCCGAGAGTTCGAGGGGCGGGAGTGGATCGATCAGGATTGGCCGGCCGTGGCCACGTTCCGCGACGTCCAGACCTCTGAGGTAGAGCTGTTCCTCGTCACTGAGAGGTTGCGTTCGGGCAGTACCAGCTGACAAGGTCGGCCAGCTGCGTGACCCACGGCTTGTGCCCGGTGCCGAGCGGGTTCTTGAAGAAGGGCGCCAGCTCCGATCGCAGGCCGGGAGGGTCGCGGCGGCGACGGCTCAGCTCGAGCAGCCGGATGAGATCCAGGAGCATCGGCGCGGCGAGGAATGAGTCGGCGCCCTCCCAGGTGAGGTGCAGGCGATGTCGCGAGCCCAGCCACCCCTCGAGCCGGATGCTGTCCCACGCTTCCTTCTCGTCGTCGCGGTCGGGCACAAAGTCGATCCGGACTACGTGGTTCGCGTCGTCGGCGAGCCGGCCGTCGAGCGGCCGCCGTTTGTCGTGGAGCTTCTCGCGGGCGTAGCGGGGGTCGGAGAGCACCTCGCCGTCGTGGTTGCCGAGCACGTTGGTGCTGTACCAGGACCGGATGGCCAGGCCCCGGGCCTCCAGGGCATCGGCGAGCACGAGCTTGAGGAAGGTCTGCCCGGTGCTGCCGTCCCGCCCGGCGACGTGGCAGCCGTGTTGGACGGCTGCGTCGACCAACTCGTCAGTGAGCGAGTCAGTCGGGGTGAACTCGACGAAGTCACAGCCCTCGGCGACCGCTGCCGCTGCATACGCCGACCGAGGGTTCTCGCCATGGCCGCGAGGCGGGTTGCTGAGGTTGATGACGATGACATCGTCCACACTGTGCGTGGTTCGGAAGCCGCCGATCTGTGCTCGCAGCTCGTCCCGGGTGGCTGTCGACCCAACAGAGGCGTCGAAGTCGAGCGACGAGGCGTAGGCGGGAAAGGTCGCATGCGGGCGGAGCGCTTCGACGGCGACGCCGGCCTCGGCGGCGAGGCGCAGGACCTCGGGGCTCGGGAGCCGGTCGACGGTGTCCCAGCCGCCCCAGACGATCGCCTCCGGCGGCAACAGCTGCAGTCCGTCGAATGGGGGCCGACCGGTGATGCCGTAGGCGGCGCCCACGGCGCCCACGGCCATGAGCCGGGCCCCGGCCACGAGCGTCTGTGCCGTCCGACCCCGTGCTCCGACTATCAGCACGCCCTGACGGCGATCAGCCATGGGCGTCGACGGGCTCGGCGAAGGGCCACGCCGCGGCCGAGGGGTCGAACGGCTGGAGCTGAACGACCCACGCCCGGCCGCCGTCCCACGCCCACTCCACCTCCAGATCGTGGCGCTCCGGAGCGACCGCGTCGAGGATGCTGACTAGGGCCGATGCAGCCCTCCCCAGGCCGGCCACGTCCTCGGCGTGGGCCTCCGGCGCGACGATCCACCGCCCGTGCGGCCCGGTGGCGAGGTAGATGTGCGGTGCCCGGGCCGTCCTGCCCGCGGCGAGGTCGCCGCCGTGCCCCGTGTCCCAGGACGCCACCCCCTCCACGGCTGCGCCGCAGATGCTGATGCGCGGTCGGGCGAATGTGAAGAGGAACCCCGATGCGACGGTGGGAACGAGCGCTTGCACGATCGCCACCCGCTCACCCGCCGCGCGCAAGGACCGGAGCGCGGTCGCTACGGCCTGCGCGTCGTCGCACCGGACGCTGGCTCCGAGCCCGGACACCGTATCGCCGTGCTCCCACGCCGTTCGTGGTGCGTTGCGCACGAGGACGGGGCCGGGGGGTGGCTTGACGTCCGTCGTCACGTCGAGGTCGACGACCTCGTACGCCGGCACGTCGAGCCCGAGCGCCTGGGCCCGGCGCAAGCCTTCGACCTTGCCGGGGACGATCACCTCAGCCTCGCTGCTCAAGGGGCCGCTGCGCGAGCCGCCGCAGGCCCTCCTCGTCGTGCAGCGACCGGCACGTCGCGGCGAACTCGCGGAAGAGCAGCTTGTTAACGAAGAACTTCCACTCCTTGAGCACGAAGGCGCGTGCCGCCAGCCGTTGCCGCGGTGGCGCTGGCGCGGCCGCGGCGTGCGCCAGATCGTCATCGATGCCGAATGGGGGCATGTCGAGCGGTGGTCCCGACTCCCACAGCGACTTCGTGATCGGCAGGCGCTGCTTAGTCTCGAGCATCCAGCTGGTCAATGACGACTGGAGCGTGTCGTCGAAGTCAGCGGGGTCGGTCCATGCCCGGAGGACGACGTCGTAGTCGTTGTGGAACAGCAGGAACGTCGAGAAGTAGGCCCGGACGAGTTCGACCAACGTCGTGAACGCATCGGCAGGCGGCACGTGCGCCTCTCGGAGTTCGGTGATGCGGAGAAAGATCGCGCTGTAGAGCGCCGCCTGTTCATCGATGCGGGCCCCGGCTATCTCCGGGTCCAGGGCGAGCGACAAGAGCTGCATCGAGCTCGGTGCGCCGGAGTCGAACCACAGGTGGCCCGATGGCGCCCGCCATCCGTCGACCATTGCTCCACCGGCGAGACGAGCGGCGTCGGCCGTGAGCCCGGGCAGCATGAGGCTCGCCGTGAACGGGTCGTACCGGCGGTCGGGCCAGTAGCAGCGAGCCTCCAACACCGACGTCTCGACGTCGAGGGCGACGTGGGGGCGGTCTACGCTGCTCCGGCCGATCTGGTCGGGCACCCGGGGGAACGTGCCGGTGACGATGCCCTCGGGTGATATCAACACCTCGGATCCCGCCTCCGGGAGCGCGGGCAGGCCCACGGCGACGGTGATCGGTCGAGCGGCCCTGCGCACGTGCGTCCGGAGCAGGTTGACGCCGTGGGCCGCGAAGTTGCCGGTCCGAGACAGCACGACCCTGGGCGCTGCCTCGATGGCGTCCAGCACTCGGGGGACATCGAGGTGGTCCATGGTGACCACGAGCGGTTCGGTAGTGTGGCGCAGGACCGAGGATGGTTCCTGCACCCGACCCCGCACGGGCCGCTCCGGAGGGCAAAGCACGATGGTTGACGGGACCGAGATCGCCGGCATAGGGGTCTAGTGGCCGGCGAGGTCGTCGGCGTCGTGCTGGCGGGCGGCGAGGGACGCCGCCTCCAACGCAACGGTGTCGTCTGCGAGAAGGCTTTGCTGCCTGTCGGCAGCGCGCCGCTCATCACCTGGGCGCTCGACGACATGCGGATGGCGGGTATCCGAACCATCGGAGTGGTCTGTCGGCCGGAGCAGCAGGCGCTGCACCGGTGGCTCAATGCCTACGCTCTTGACCACGAGGTGAGAGTACAGATCCTCGCCGGGCGACACGATGCGACGCTCGCAGCGGTGGCGGCGGGCATCGAATCGTACGCGGGCGAAGTGGTGGTGTCCACCTGTGACGTGGTGGCGCCACGTGGCACGACCGGGCGACTCCTGGCCGAGGCCGACGAGCGCGCTGGCGAGGCTGCTGCGATCCTTGCCACGACAGCTGTGCTCCACGACGAGGAGCCGATCTGGGTTCGGTGTGGCGACGACGGCTTCGTGGAGGACGTCGGGAAAGGCATCGAGCCAACCCGGCTGTGCTTCGGACACATCCGGGTCCTCCGGCCTGCGTTCCATGAGCTGCTCGCCCGATATCGCGATGGGCTGCGCCGCGACACCGAGCTGCTCGGAGCCGTTGCCCGGAGCGGGCCTCGCAGCATCTTCGCCGTCGACTGTGGACGCATTGTTGACGTCGACGAACCGGCCGATGTGCCGATGGCAGAGGCCATCCTGCGGAGCTGGTAGGGACTCCCTACAGTTTCTCCATGTCCGAGAGAGACCGTGCCCGGGAGCTCGGCGTGGGCGTCGAGTACGACGTGGCGACGACCCTTCGGCAGAGGTATGGCCTCGCGCGAGAGGAGGAGGTTCTTCGTGGTATCCCGATCCTCGCGGGTTGGGACATCGGCCCGCTCCTCGCCGCCGTTGGGGCCTACATCGCGGCGTTGTCGCTCGACGAGCGGCGCCTCGCGCGTGCGCACTGGAACTGCTGGGACGGCTCGGACGAGCAGACGTACGATCTGCGCACGTCGTTCGTCGATGTGCAGTACACCGGGCGGTGTCTGGCTGTCTCAAGGCTGGGGATCTTCGCGGACCTGACATACCCGCGGAAGGTCCGCGACCGGAACGACCAGGTCGCGCTGGAACTCGCCAAGCACCTGGCGAAGGACCGGCCGGGCGCCACGAGAGTCGCTGTCACCCGATCGCAACAGGCCTACAAGGAGTTGATCCTCACCCAGGAGGCAGGTGCCAAGACGATCGACCGGATCCCTAAGCGGATCGCTGCCGTGTTCAAGCACATCGACACTGTCCGCGCTATCGCGGACGCCCGCTACGGGTCCGGCAACCGGCAGTACCTCCACTACGTCGAAGAGCACGAGGTACGCCAACGTCAGACCTTCGAGGCCCTTCGGCAGGGACGGCTGGAGCTGCGGGAGATCTACTCCGCAGGGGATCTGGCCGGTTACCTCACCAGCCGCGACCATGGTGCTCACGTGGAGCTGCGCCCTGACGAGCTGCGGAAGACCGTCGACATCTGGTTGGAGGCGTTGCAGGCGTACGACAACTACCTCGTGGCGATCACCGAGCAGCCCACCCCACTGAAGTACCAGGTCATCGACGGAAGGACCGTCGTGCTGCACGAGGCCATTGGACGGGCTGACGGGCAGCGATTGAACGCCATCTTCGTCGAGTCGGGGCTGACTGCCGCCGAGTTCACTGCCGACTTCAACCTCATCTGGGACATGACCGACGTGAAGGCGCGCTCCAAGGAGTGGATCGAGGACTACGTGCGCTCCGTACTCGACTGACCGACGCGAGCCGGCGCGTCCCGACAAAGGTGCCTATTCGCCGCCGTCAGTAGACCGCTCTACTGCAGGCCGACAGTCGACGGACTATTCGGACCGTTCGCGGGCCGGAACCGCACGTCGCGGGATTTGACCGGGCCCGGCGGGACGAGTCGCCCCACGCCGCGGCGTCCTCGCGCCCCGTCGACGCGGCCTTCGCCGCCTGCTGGCCCACCCGGGCTTCGCAGGCGGCAGCCCGCTCCGCCTGTCCATCGGTATGGCGCACATGGTCCGCGCCGGCGAGCACCTCGGTGCGATCGTCCCGGCCGCCCACCAGCGGCTCGACGCCGGCATCGAGCAGCTCGCCTACCGTCGGCTCCGTCTCAAGTCCAGACGCCATCGAGGACATGGAGCGCGATTGCGTCGCGCTCGTCCACTGGTCCTCCCCTTACGAGGCCGGTGATACCGGCACCGCAGAACGCGTCGCACGAAGCGCTGTTCGACTGCTTGACGCTCACACAGCCGCTGCTCGTTGGGGCACGCTTGCCGGCTTCCGCCGCGCCGAGCGACGCGCCGAG
Organism: Actinomycetota bacterium; assembly: GCA_034668185.1. Lineage (GTDB taxonomy): Bacteria > Actinomycetota > Acidimicrobiia > Acidimicrobiales > CADCTF01 > DATLED01. The sequence goes on along the minus strand of JAXDPV010000043.1, from coordinate 7,596 downwards.
GTGACCGCTGACGGCGTGCGCAGCGAAGGCCCCGAGGCACACGCGCTGCGCGACGGCAGGAGGAGGCCGACTCGCTGTCGGTCGTCCCAGCGCTCCGGACCGTCGTGCGGATCGTCGCTCGCGCGCAGCTCGGCGACCAGGGGCGCCAGTCGACCGTACCAACGTGCTCATTCCACTACTTGACGCGACAACGGAGGCGGAACAGCGTCACGGTAAAGCGAAGAGTCCCAGTTGGGTTCTAGTTGACCGTGTTCTCCCTCGAGGCGGGCAAGCGCCTGCTCAAGGTCGAGGCCTGGCTTCGTCAATGGCACCGGTGACAAGGCAGCCAGTAGGGGGCTCCAAGGGCCCACGTTCCGTAGTACGATTCTCTCGTGTGGAGGTTCTCGGTTCGGCGTTCAAGCACGGAATCTTGCTTGGAGACATCGAGCACGCGGTGAACAACGCGATGGTGATGGACGACCTGGATGACGACTTGCGCCTGTATCTGGGTCCCGACCGCAGCGCTGCCCTGCTGGAGGTCATCAGCCTCGTACGAGACGATGATCGACCGGAGCTGGTGATCCACGCTATGCCCATGCGCGAGAAGTACCGACGGCTCTTGCCGGGAGGTGGATGATGACCAAGAAGGACCACGGGCGAACGCGGAGCGGCGAGCCGATCACCGACGTACTCCTCGAGCACCTCGCGACTAAGGCTGAGCAAGGGTTCGACGTCGACGCGATCGTCCGGCGCCGAGGGGGTCGACCTCCGATGGGCTCATCGGCCGCTTCGGTGGAGTCGGTGCGGCTCGATCCCGAGCTCAGCGAAGCCCTTCGCCATCGCGCCGAGCAGGAGGGCCGGACCAACTCTGAGCTCATCCGCGACGCCTTGCGCCGTTACCTCCACGCCAGCTGAACCGCCGAACAAGCTTCGCCAACCTCCGGGCATGCTCCGGGGCATCCTGTGACGAGGTGCTGACGACGTTCCGTCCAAAGCTGATCGAAACATCAGCCCGTGGAATAGCCCACAAGGGAGACTGCTAACAACAGTCGTCCCATTTCGGCTCGTAGGCGAACTCCTCGCCCAGCGGCAACTCCTTCGTCGCCTTGGCCAACATGGGCTTCACGGGCGGCGGCACGGGCAGGTCCACCCGGCCATCCTGCCTCAGCCCTGGTCGGGCGACTACCGACCCCGCCCGTCCAACGCCGCCGCCACCTCGGCGACCCGGGGGTCGGCCTCGATGTCCTCCAAGGGCAACGGCAGGGCCAACGACCAGTTGGTGTCCTCCAGCGTCCCGGGATAGTTGGGCCGCTCGACCACGCCCAAAGCGTCCTCCATCGTCGCCGTCACGATCATCGAAGGGGCCTCGGCCAACACGCCGTAGACCGCGGGCACGACTTCGGTCACCAGAGCCGAGTCGGACAACCCCGTCCACGATGCGACACGGGAACGAGCCGAAGCCATCGACGGTTCGGCACCCGACCACACGCCGGCGATCGTCGGCAGGTCGTGGGTGGTGACCGCGGCCAGCGACTTGCGGGGATACGAGGACGGCAAGGACGACTCGAACCACAGCACCCGGTAGGACAACACGTCACGGGACGACAGCTCCGAGCGCATGTAGTCCTCGACCGTGCCCAGGTCTTCACCCACCACGTACGCGCCCGCCCGCACGCTCTCCAACGCCAGGATGTCGAGCAGGTCACCGAACGGGTAGCGCACGTATGCACCGTCACGGGGCGACGCACCCTCGGGGATCCACCACAAGCGGAACAGCCCCATCACGTGGTCGAAGCGCAGCCCACCGGCGTGGCGGAACCCGGCCCGCACCGTCGAGATGAACGGCTCGTACAGCGCGTCGCGCAACTTCCACGGGTCGAACGGCGGCAGCCCCCAGTCCTGGCCGTCGGCGTTGTACTCGTCCGGCGGCGCGCCCACCGAGATGCCCGGGGCCAACACGTCCTGCCACATCCACGCATCGGCACCACCGGGGTCGACGCCGATGGCCAGGTCCTGCATCAACCCGACCGTCGAACCCGCGGCCGAGAGCTGCTGGTCGAGCAACCATTGCAACCACACGTGGAAGCGCACGTCGTCGGCCCGCTCCTTGGCGAACTCCCGCACCTCGAACGTCGTCGGGTGACGGAAGTCGACCGGCCACCGCCGCCAGTCGGCGCCGTGTACCCCGGCCAACGCCGAGTGCAAGGCGAACCGGTGCAAGGTGTCCCCGCCCGAGGCGACGAAGTCAGAGAATGCGTCGTTGTCCTTGAACGCCGAGTCGTACACCGAACGCAACGCCCGCAGCTTCAACGACAACACCGCGTCCCGGTCGATGCGGCGTGACCCGTTCAACGCCCGCCCCGCGGCCGCGGCGGCGTCGACATCGGCCCCCACGGCGCCAGGCACGTCCTCGACCCGCAGGTACAACGGGTTACGGAAGCAGCGGCTGCTCGGGTAGTACGGGCTCGCCTGCTGGGCCCCCACCACCGGCAACGAGGCGTGCAACGGGTTCAACAACACCAACCCCGCGCCCCGTGATGCCGACCACGCACCGAACCGCCGCAGGTCGCCGAGGTCGCCCATGCCCCAGCTCGACGACGACCGCAGACCGTAGAGCTGCACCGCCCAGCCCCACGTCGACAGGTCGCTCGGCAAGAAGCACCGGCCGGGCGTCACGATCAGGCGCACGCCCCGGCCGTCGTCCTCACGGAACAGTTGGTGGTAGCCGAGCCCGGGCGCCTCCACCGAGCCCGCCACCATCGTGCTCGTACCGTCCTCGGTCTGGAGCTCCCACCGGCCGGCGAGGTCGAGCCGCGAACCCGCGGGCACGATCCACAGTGGCGGCCCCGCCGGCGGCGAGTCGGCGTCGGCGCCCATCGACGACAGGATCGAGCGCACCGTCGAGGGCGCAGCGTCGTGCCACTCGCCGGCGACGTCTTCGTAACCGGGCTCGACACCCCACGGGTTCGGTTCGACGGCATCGGGCGGAGCCATTTCCCGCCGGACGCTACCCGCCACGACCGTCGCCTACGCTCGTTGCCGTGGCCGACGTCGTCGTGATCGGTTCAGGGCCCAACGGGCTCGTCGCCGCCAACCTGCTCGCCGACCGCGGGTGGAAGGTCGTGGTGTGCGAGGCCGCCGACCGCCCCGGCGGCGCCGTCAAGTCGAGCGAGCTCATCGAACCCGGTTTCGTCAACGACGAGTTCAGCGCCTTCTACCCCTTGAGCGCGGCGTCGCCCGTCATCCGTCGGCTCGGCCTCGAGGAGTACGGCCTCAGTTGGCGGCGGGCGCCGCTCGTGCTCGCCCACCCCGCGGCCGACGGTACCTGCCCGATCATCTCCACCGACCTCGACGTCACCGTCGACGCGCTCAACACCATCACGCCTGGCGACGGCGACGCCTGGCGCGGCCTCTACGAGCTGTGGGAGCGGGTCGACGACGGCATCCTCGGTGCGCTGTTCACGCCGTTCCCGCCGGTGCGGGCCATGTGGAAGCTGCTGCGCCACCTCAAGCCGTCGGAGGTCCTGCCCTTCGCCCGCTTCGCAACCTTGCCCGTGCGCCGGCTCGGCGAGGAAGAGTTCACCGGCGACCCGGCCCGGCGGCTCATCGCCGGCAACACCCTGCACGCCGACTTCTCACCGGAGACCGCCATCGGCGGCTTCTTCGGATGGCTGCTCATGTGCCTCGGCCAGTCGGTGGGTTGGCCGGTGCCCGAGGGCGGTTCCGGCAAGTTGATCGAAGCCCTGGTGCGGAGGCTCGAGCAACGGGGCGGCGAGGTCAGGTGCAACACGCCGATCGCACGGGTGCTCGTCCGCAACGGGCGCGCCGTCGGAGTCGCCACCGGCGACGGCACCGAGATCGACGCCACCAAGGCGATCGTGGCCGACGTCAGCGCACCCACCCTCTACTGGGATCTCGTCGGCGAGGACAACCTCCCGCCGGCGTTCGTCAAGAAGATGCGCCGCTTCCAATGGGACCTGGGCACGGTCAAGGTCGACTGGAACCTCGACGGCCCGATCCCGTGGGAAGCCGATGCCGCCCGCCGGGCGGGCACGGTCCACATCGCCGACAGCGTCGACCACCTGACGATGGTTGCGGCCCAGTTCGCCACCGGCCACATCCCCGCCCGGCCGTTCCTCCTCGTCGGCCAGCAGAGCATGACCGACCCCACCCGGATGCCCGCGGGCAACGAGACGGCGTGGGCCTACACCCACGTGCCCCAGACGGTGAAGGGCGACGCCGGCGGCGACCTCACCGGCTCCTGGGACGAAGCCGAGTCCGAGGTCTTCGTCAAGCGGATGGAGGATGAGGTCGAGCGCCTGGCCCCCGGTTTCCGTTCGTTGATCCGCGGCCGCCACGTCTTCACGCCCGCGCAGCTCGAGGCGGCCAACGCCAACCTCGCGTGCGGCGCGCTCGGCGGCGGCACCGCGCAACTCCATCAGCAACTGGTCTTCCGGCCGGTGCCCGGGCGGGGCCGGCCCGAGACGCCGATCGCCGGCCTCTACCTGGGGTCGTCCTCGGCCCATCCCGGCGGCGGTGTCCACGGCGCGCCCGGGGCCAACGCCGCTCGCGCCGCGTGGAACGGCTCGTTGCGACGCAAGCTGTTGCTGCTCGGCCGTTAGACCCGCAGGTCCTTCCGCATCTCCAAGCGGGTGCCCTGGCGATGGGGCGCGGTCTCGATGTCGACGCTCGTCATCAGCTCGCGGATGATCTGCAGGCCCCGGCCCGACGTGGCCTCGGGCTCGGCGTCGAGGGGCCGCAGGTCGATGGCGTGGGTCGGCATACCGACGCCATCGTCCTCGATCACGACCACGAGTTCGTCGTCGCTGAGCTCGGCGGTGAGGCGGAAGGGTGGCCGGTCGGCGAGGGGGCCGCCGTCGAAGGCGTGGCGAACGACGTTCGTGCAGGCTTCGTCGACCGCGAGGACGACGTCGGACACCGTTTCCTGGCTGGCGCCGAAGACCTCGAGGTAGCCGGAGAAGAGGCGGCGGGTTCTGGAGATCAGGCGCGCCTCACTTGGCAGTGTGAGATCGACGACTAGCCGCATGAACATGCCCCTTCCCTCACCGCCGAGTACCCGATGGGTCGGGTCGGGAAACCTCGATCCGGCGAGCGGTTACGGTCCGGCGATGGGTTACGCCACGTCATCCGACGGCCTCACGGTCGCGTTCGACGACCTCGGGGGCACGGGGCCGCCGTTGTTGTTCGCCCACGCCACCGGGTTCCATGGCCAGGTGTGGCGGCCGGTCGCCGAGGAGTTGGCCCGCGAGTTCCACTGCTGGACGTTCGACGAGCGCGGCCACGGCGACACCCCACCTCCCGCCGACGGCGTGTTCGACTGGCACGGGTTCGCGCTCGATGCGCTCGCGGTGATCGACGCCGTGGGGTTGTCGCAACCGTTCGCCGTCGGCCACTCGGCGGGGGGCGCGGCGCTGCTGCTGGCCGAGATGGCCCGCCCGGGGACGTTCCGCTCCCTCTACTGCTACGAGCCCATCGTGCCGCCGGTCGGCGAGGATGGCCAGCCGATGCTGCCGTCGGGAAGCAACCCGTTGGCCGCCGGTGCCCGTCGCCGGCGCGAGGTGTTCGAGTCCCGCGACTCGGCCTACGCGAACTACTCGTCGAAGCCGCCGCTGTCGGTGTTCGCGCCCGCGGCCTTGCGGGCCTACGTCGACCACGGGTTCGCCGACCTGCCCTCGGGCGAGGTCCGCTTGAAGTGCCGGGGCGAGTGGGAAGCCCGGACGTACGAGATGGGCGGGCAGCACGGGGCCTTCGGTCGGCTCGGCTCGGTCGGCTGCCCGACGACGGTTGCCTGTGGCGCCGACACCGACACTTTTGGTCCTTCGGTCATGGCGATGTTGGCCGAGCGCTTGCCTGTCGGCCGCGTCGACGTGCTGCCCGGGCTAGGCCACTTCGGGCCGATGCAAGACCCTCGTGCCGTCGCCGACTCGATCAGGCGGGCCTTCGTTTGATCGCTGTCCTGGCGGTGGCCCTCGGGGCCGTGTCGCAAGGCGTGACCGGCATCGGCTTCTCGTTGGTGTGCGCGCCGATCCTCATCGCCGTGCTCGGACCCCGTGAGGGAGTGCGCTCCGCGCTGGTGTTGAGCACGGTGTTGAACAGCGCGTTGCTGGTGCGGGCCCATCGGCACGTGCTCGTGCGGGAGGGCTCGCTCCTGCTGGTGCCCGCGGTGGGATCGACCCCGTTGCTGGCGTGGGCTTCCCGCCGGGTCGAGGCGCGGTGGCTGACGTTGGCCGCTGGCGTGCTGACCGTGGTGAGCGCGTCGGCGTTGGCTTCGGGGTGGCGGTGGGCCCGGGCGGCCCGGTCGTCGGTGGCCGGCGTGGTCGCGGGCGTGGTGAGCGCGGCCATGAACGTGGTCGGGTCGATCGGCGGGCCCGCGGCCGCGTTGTACTCGGTCAACGCCGGGTGGCCCGCTTCTCGGGCCCGGCCGACGTTGCAGGTCGTGTTCCTCGCCTCGAACGTGGTGGCCATCGCCAGCCTCGGCTTCCCCCACCGGTGGCGACCCGAGCTGTTCCTGGCCACGGCGGTGGGGCTCGGCTTGGGGTCCTTGGTCAGCCGGCGGGTGCCGGAGCATTTGGCCCGCTCCGCGACGTTGGGGGTGGCCGCTCTCGGTGGTGTCGTGGCCGTTGTGCGGGCCATTGGCCAGGGCTGACGGTGAAAACCACATCGTTGTCACACCCCCGGCGTACGCTCCTTGGTGATGGCGTTTCCCCTGCCCAGCTCGCTCAGCCCGTCCAAGGTGTCGACGTTCAAGGACTGCGCGCTCGCCTTCCGCTTCTCGGCCATCGACAAGCTGCCTGAGCCGCCTTCGCCGTGGGCGACCAAGGGCAGCCTCGTCCACCGGGCCCTGCAGTTGCTGTTCTGGGACGAGCCCGCGGGTGGGCGCACGTTACCGGTCGCCCTGGCCAAGCTCGAGCGGGCCAAGGCCGAGCTGGCGACCGATCCCGAGTTCACCGGGCTCGATCTCGACCCGGCGGCCGCGGCGGTGTTCTTCGACGAGGCCGACGCCCTCGTCCGCAAGTACTTCGAGCTCGAAGATCCCAACGACGTGCGGGTGTTGGGCGTCGAGCTGAAGCTCGAGGCCCGGGTGGGGTCGTTGTTGCTCCGGGGCATCATCGACCGGCTCGAGCTCGACGCCGACGGCGAGCTGGTCATCACCGACTACAAGACCGGGCGGTCGCCCGGTGCCAACTTCGAGCTGTCCCGCATGGCCGGCGTGCACTTCTACGCCTTCTTGTGCGAGCAGGTCCTGGGCCGGCGGCCGGCCCGCATCCAACTGCTGCACCTGGCCGAGCCCGTGGCCATCAGCCTGGTGCCGAGCGAGCAGTCCATCCGGGGGCTGCGCACTCGCACCCAGGCGATCTGGGCCGCGGTCGAACGCGCCTGCCAGACGGAAGACTTCCGGCCCAAGGTCTCCCGCCTGTGCGACTTCTGCGCCTACAAGGCGTACTGCCCGGCCTTCGGTGGCGACCTCTCGGCCGTGCCCGAGCTCGTAGCCGCCACCGCCTGACGGGGGGAGGTGTTGCCATTGCGGTCGTGGCCACCGACATAACCGCCGACCGCGGTCCTGGCACCGGCACGGTCGTCGGCCTCCAACGAACG
>JAXDPV010000042.1:0-14891 GCA_034668185.1 Actinomycetota bacterium | reverse complement strand
AATGGCCCACACGGGCTAGGAGCGGCCCCGGGGACGTAGCCTGCGCCGATGGAGACGGAACGCTTGCGGGCGCTGTTCGACCAGGCTTGGGCGTGGGAGATGGAGGACTCGCCCGAGGCCGCGACCGTCCTCGGTTACCGGGGCCACGACCATCGCTGGAGCGACCTTTCGCCCGCGGCCTACGAGCGACGGCTGGCCAAGCGGCGCGAGTTCCTCGACGCGGTGTCGGCCGTCGACCGCTCGGCCCTCGACGAACAGGACCGGTTGAGCGCGGCCTTGTTCGAGAAGGCGCAGCGGGAGGAGATCGAGGGCGCCCGCTTCCACGGCGAGTACCAACCGGTGAACCAGTTGCAGGGTGTCCAGCAGGACCCGGCGATGTACGTGGAGGCCCAGCCCTCGGCCACCGAGGCCGAGCAGGAGGCGATCGTCGAGCGGCTGCGGGGCCTGCCGTTGCTCGTCGAACAGACGATCGAGCTCATGGGCCTGGGCCTGGCCGCGGGCAACACGCCACCGCAACTGTGCCTCCGCGACGTCGGCCAGCAGGTGCGCAACCAACTGGTCGACGACCCCTTCGACAGCCCGCTCCTCGCCGCCTTCGCCGACGAGCGCGAGGGCGCGGTCGCGGGCGCGGCGGCCGCGGCCTTCCGCACCGAGGTGGCACCGGCCTACGAGCGCTTCCACGACTACTTCGTCGACGAGTACCTGCCCCGCACCCGCACCACGACGGCGTGCCGCGACCTGCCCGACGGCGAGGCCTGGTACGCCCACCTGGTTCGCCAGCACACCACCACCGACCTCACACCGGCCGAGATCCACGAGATCGGCTTGGCCGAGGTCGACCGCATCGGCGCCGAGATGGCATCGGTGGCCAAGGGTGCGGGCTTCGACGGGCTCGCCGATTACGCCAAGCACCTGCGCACCGATCCGGCCCAACGGCACACGACGACCGAGGCCTTGCTCGAGGGCTACCGCGCCATCGGCCGCCACGTCGACGCGCAACTCCCCTCGCTGTTCGGGATGCTGCCCAAGCTGCCCTACGAGATCGTGGCCGTGCCGCCCTACGCCGAGCAGTCGCAGACCGCGGCCTACTACCTGCCGGGCGCGCCCGACGGCAGCCGCCCCGGCCAGTTCTTCGCCAACACCTACGACCTGCCGGCCCGCTTCATCTGGGAGATGGAGGCCCTGACGCTGCACGAGGCCGTACCCGGCCACCACCTGCAGATCGCGCTGGCCCAGGAGCTCGACGGCCTGCCCGACTTCCGGCGCCACCTGTGGCTCACGGCCTACGGCGAAGGGTGGGGGCTGTACGCCGAGAGCCTGGGCGAGGAGGTCGGCTTGTACCGCGACCCGGCGTCGAAGTTCGGGGCGTTGACCGGCGAGATGTGGCGGGCGGTGCGGCTCGTCCTCGACACCGGGCTGCACGCCTTCGGATGGTCGCGCGACCGCGCCATCGCCTACTTCCAGGAGGCGACCGGCCGCGACGACCACGACATCGTCGTCGAGGTCGACCGCTACATCGTCTGGCCGGGCCAGGCCCTCGGGTACAAGCTCGGCGAGCTCAGGTTCAAGGAGCTGCGGGCCCGGGCCGCGTCGGCGCTGGGGCCGGCCTTCGACGTGCGGGCCTTCCACGACGAGGTGCTGCGCCACGGTTGCCTCCCGCTCGACGTGCTCTCGCAGCGGGTGGAGGCCTTCGTCTCGCCGTAAAGTCCTGGCCATGCCCATGAACGTGAAGCCCATCCCGACGGTCGACGAGCGCATCAACGACATCAGGATGCGCACCGCGGAGATCGTCAACACGTGGATCCTGCCCAACGAGTCGAAGCTGTGGCGCGGCCGCGACCACGACTTGCGGGAGGAGGTCAAGGCCGCGGTCAAGAAGGCCGGGCTGTGGGCGCCCCACCTGCCGGCCGAGTACGGCGGCATGGGCCTCGACTTCATCGCCCACGCGTACATGAACGAGGTGCTGGCCTACGCCATGGGGGCGGCCTCGCTCTTCGGCGTCGTGGCCCCGAACTCGGGCAACCAGTCGATCCTGGTGAAGTACGGCACCAAGGAACAGAAGGAGAAGTGGCTCCTGCCCTTGATCGAGGGCGAGATGGAGTCGGGCTTCTCCATGACCGAGCCCGAGAACCCCGGGTCCGACCCTCGCTCGTTGACGACGTCGGCGGTGCTCGACGGCGACGAGTGGGTGATCAACGGCCACAAGTGGTTCACGTCCAACGGGCTCGAGGCCGACTTCTTCATCGTCATGTGCCGGGTCGCCGAGTCCGACGAAGAGGCCAAGAAGCGCCAGGGAACGATGGCCCAGATCATCGTCCCGACCTCGACGCCGGGCGTCGACATCGTGCGGGGCATCGGCATCTGGGGGCGTGACACCTCCGACCACTGCGAGGTCGTGTACGACAACGTGCGGGTGCCGAAGGACAACATCCTCGGCCAGGTCGGCCAGGGCCACCAGGCGGCCCAGGACCGGTTGGGCGCGGGCCGCATCTTCCACTGCATGAACTCGATCGGCCAGATGTGGCGTGCGTTCGACCTCATGGTCGATCGGGCCACCTCCCGTGAGGTTCACGGCGGCCTGCTGCGCGACAAGCAGTTCATCCAGGGCTTCATCGCCGACAGCTACATCGACATCCAGACGGCCCGCCTCTTCACCATCCACGCCGCCGAGAAGATCGACCAGGGGTTGCAAGAAGCCCGCACCGACATCTCGGCCATCAAGGTCTACGTGCCGTCGGCGTATTCGCGTGTCGTCGATCGCGCCATCCAGGTGTGGGGCGCGGCCGGCGTCTCCAACGACCTCCCGCTCGCCGGCATGTACATGGGCGCCCGCACCTTGCGCCTCGCCGACGGCCCGGACGAGGTCCACAAGATCCTCATCGCCAAGAACGTCCTCGGCCGTTACGACGCCGGCGAGTCCTGGGACTTCGGCAACTAGAAGCTCCCAGGAAATCATCGACAAAACCTGCGTTTCTCCATATGATGACCGTGGCGGTACGGCGGGCATCGTGGTCGCGACTGGCGGGGCGGCGGGCTCGTCGTAAGACGGGAGAGACGTGATCACGTTCACCTTGCGTGGGTTCGTACGCGAGTCGGAGAGCGGCATCGGCGTCGGCGGCTTGTTGGTCAAGGCCTACGACCGCGACCTGCTGTTCGACGACCTGCTCGGCACCGCGGGAACGGCGCCCGACGGTTCGTTCGAGATCATCACCTCGGCCGACGACTTCCGCGACTTCTTCGAGCGGCGTCCCGACCTCTACCTTCGGGTGTTCTCGCACGACGGCGCGACCGAGCTGGCGTCGACGGAGGACGCGGTGCGCTGGAACGCAGGGCGCTACGAAGCGTTCGACGTCCGCGTCCCACGCAAGGACCTCGGCGAGCACGGGCCCGACCACGGCATCCGGCTCGTCGGCGACGACGGCGAGGAACGCGAGGCGTTCGCCGTCGGCGAGTCGCTGACGCTGCACGTGACCGGGCTGCGCCCGTCGACCGTCCATCGGGTGGGGGTCCACGACGACGGCGGCGGCGGCGAGCTGTTCACCGACCAGGTGATCTCCGACGCCGGCGGCACCATCCGCCCGACGGTCATCTGGCCCCTGCTCGGTCTCGAGGACCCGACCGGCAACGACGCCGTCACCGTCGACGAGGCCATCGCCCGCTGGGCCGGCCGCCGGGTCCGCGTGGTGGTGAGCGACGGCGACGACCAGGTCGGCGAGACCACCATGACGATCCCCGACTCGCCGGTGCGCCTCGCCGTGCACGTCGACGACCGCGGCCGGGTGCTCAACGGCTTCGAGGTCGGCGACCACGCCGCCCGCCTCGAGCTCCACGGCGTGGCCGAGTGGGACGGGGCGCGCGTCTTCATGGTGGCCCGGCAGCACGGGTGGTCGAGCGGCGACGCCATCCGCCCGGTGCTGGTGGGTGAGGGCCGGGCCGCCGTGGCCGACGTCGACCTGGGCGGCACCGACCGCGGCGCCGCCGAGGTCGCCGCGGCCGACGAGCTCCGGCCGGGGGCGTACGACTTCATCGTCCGCCGGTTGCGGTACGGCTACGAGGACGACGACGACCTGTGGCTGCGGCCCGACGACGTGGTCGCCGGTCGCCAGGTCACCGGGCTTGTGGTGCGCGAGCCCTTCATGGCCAGCAAGGTGATCAAGGGTGGTTGCACCAACCTCCAGCAGATCGCCGGCCGCTACCTCGGCATCTGGCCGTACATGGAGTTCGCCGACGTCTTCCAGGTGGGCGAGGACATCTACGGCGCCCTCGACCCTGCTGCCCTCGACCCGGCCCACACCTCGAAGATGGTCGCGATCTACGTCGTCCCCCACAAGACGGCGGCGCAGTGGACGGCCGACCCGAGCCTCCAGCACCTGGCCGTGCTCGGCGGCAATGCCAACACCCAGCGGTGGCTGACCCAGTCGTGGTGCGTCAACGCCAACCTCCGAATGCTCTGGCCCAACGCCACCCAGGTGGGCGAGTACGACATCGTCGCCGACTTCGGCAACAACAGTCCGACGGCCGCGGGCTTCGTGCCCGACGACACCTACAACATGCCGCTCGACATCGTCGACGGCTATGTCCGAACGGGCTTCCGCGTCGTGCCCGACCCCACGGTCGACACCACGTTCCCGTTCGCCGGTTCGTTCTCCTACGACGAGTCGACCGAGGGGACGATGTCGGTGTCCGGAGACGAGGGCACCACCTGGCCGAGCGTTCCCCTCCGGGCCAACGTGTACTTCCCGGCGGACGCGGCGGGCGCGACCACCGTGGCCCAGATCAGCGCCGTCCGGCCGTCGTACCCGGTCGTCGTCGTCGTACACGGCCAGGCCGGCGCCCACCCCAACGACAGCTACCAGGGCTACGACTACCTCCTCCAGCACTTGGCCCGCAACGGCTTCATCGCCGCCAGCGTCCATTGCGCGTCCGGGATGGCCGGCACCGGCAGGGCGCGGGTCTTGCGCCGCCACCTCGACCTCCTCTTCGCCCGCTTCGGGGTCAAGGCCGCGAACAACGTCGGCATCATGGGCCACAGCCGCGGGGGCGAGGGCGTGGCCATCGCCGCCCGCCTCAACCAGCAGGAGGCGTGGGGCTACAGCCTCAACGCGGTGGTGTCGCTCGCGCCCACCGACCAGTACACCTTCGAGTCGATCGCGCCCCCGTGGGCCACGCCCTACCTCGTCATCTACGGCTCGCTCGACGGCGACCTGGGCTACATCGACGACACCGGCTTCCGCCTCTACGACCGGGCCCGCGGGGCCGAGAAGAGCATGGCCTTCGTGTACGGCGCCTGCCACGACCGGTTCAACACCATCTGGGGCGACGCCGACCTGTACTTCGGTGAGCTCACGCCCGCGGACCAGGCCCGGGTCATCTCGGCCGACACCCACCACAAGATCCTGATGGGTTACCTCAACGCCTTCTACCGCGAGTACCTGCTCGGCGAGGTCCAGTGGCACGGCATCTTCACCGGCGACTGGATACCGGCGGCGGCCAAGGCGGCCACGCCCGGCCTGCGGATCTTCACCCAGTACGAGGACACCGTCGCCCGGACCGTCGACAGCTTCGAGGGGCCGCACACGGCGACGAGTTGGGAGACGAGCACCATCGGTGCCACCGTCAGCCAGGCCGGGCTGCCGGCCACGCCCCAGGAGAACGACCTCTTCACCCTCGACAGCCAGTCGCCCCACGCCACCGCCGGGCTGCTGCTCAGGTGGGACGGCCCCGGCGACGCACTGCAGTACGACATCCCGCCGGGCCAGCGCGACCTGAGCGGCTACGCCGTGTTCAGTTTCCGCGTCACCCAGAAGGTCGACAGCCCGTCGAACCCCGCCAACCAGGCCCAGGACCTGCGGGCCACGTTGACCGACGCCGGCGGCACCGCCCGCGCCATCCGGGTGAGCAAGCTCGGCGAGATCCCCTATCCCGACGTGAGGGGCCAGAACCAGTTCACCAAATCGGCCATGTGCACGATCCGCATCCCGATGTCGGCGTACACCATCCGCTGCCTGAACGTGCCCGAGGTCAACATCCACGACGTGGTGAGCCTGCGCTTCGAGTTCGACGAGAAACCCGCCGGCGAGATCGAGATCGACTCGATCCAGTTCAGCAACTGAGGGAGGGCGACACCATGGACGCCAACGAGATCATCCGCCTTCCCGACCCGCGCCGGAACGTCCGGGCCGAGGTGCGAGAGGTGGTGCACGACGTCGACGAGCGGCCCCACGTGTTCTGGCGGGTGCGGCTGACGGGCTGGTCGTTCCCCCATCGCGGGCCTGAGCCGTTCCTGCTCGTCGGCGACGCCGTCTCCCGCTTCGTGGTCATCGCGCCCGACGGCAGCATCGCCGACGCCTACTTCGACAAGCCCCTTCCCGACGCCAAAAGGGTGAGCTTCGGCTACGGCAAGATCGTGAGCTGGGACTTCGACGTCGCCATCGCTGCCCGGGTACGCAGGCTCGACCGGGCCCGCCTGCCCAAGGGAGTGGTCGACGCCTTCCGGCCGGAGGAGATCGGCTAGCTGTTGTACGGAGACGTACGGTGGTGTACGTTTCCGGCCATGATGACGATGACGGCGACGGAGGCGAGGGCTGCCCTCCCGGCGCTCCTCGACCAGGTGCTCAAGGGCGAGGAGGTCACGATCACCCGCCACGGCAAGCCCGTCGCCGTGCTCGTGGGGCCCGACGCGTTGCGCCGTCGAAAGGCAGAGTGGGCTTTCAAGCAGGCGGATGAACTCGCCGAGATGATGGCCGAGGCGCGCAAGCGCCCAATCTCCACCGTGGGCATCCCTTCCGAGCGGGCCGAGCAACTGGTCGCCGAGATCTACGCCGACCGCGAACGCGCCCGCTGAGGTGGACGCCTTCGACGCCGACGTGCTGGTCTACGCGGCCACACCGGCCAACGTTCTCGGCGAACATGTGCGGGCATTGTTCCCGCCCGGGCCCTTCGACTCCGCATCTCCCGTGGGCGTGGGCTCGACGTTGCTCTATCCCGAGGTGTTGACGAAACCCCTCCGCATCGGTGACGAGCGTGAACTCCAGACGTTGACCGAGATCCTCTCCCGGCTCGACCTCCATCCCATGGACGAGGCCACCGCGAGACTGGCCGTCACGTTCGGCGCTCGCTACAAGCTGCGCGCCCCCGACGCCGTCCACCTCGCCACCGCCGTCGCCGCCGGGGCCGACCGGTTCATCACCAACAACCAACGCCACTTCCCGAAGGCGATCGCCGAGATCGACGTGACCTACCCGGCCGACCTGGCCTAGCTCGTCGGCTGGTTGGTGAGCACGAGGGTGCCCGAGGCCGCGAACATGCCGCCGACGCCGTGGGCCACGGAGACCTCGACGTTCGGCACTTGCGCCGGCGCCGTCCCCCGCAGTTGGCGCACGGATTCCTGGATGGCGAACATGCCGTACATGCCGGTGTGGGTGTAGGAGAGCCCGCCGCCGTTGGTGTTGAGCGGGAGCTTGCCCGTGCCCGGGGCGGTGTTGCCGCCGGCGATGAAGGCGCCGGCCTCGCCCCGGCCGACGAAGCCGAGGTCTTCGAGCCCGTAGATCGGCAAGTGGGCGAAGGCGTCGTAGATCATCAGATGGTCGACGTCGGCGTGGGTGATGCCGGCCTCGGCGAACGCCTTGGCCGAGGCCACCCGGAACGCCTTCGACGATGTGAAGTCCTCCATCTGCGACACCATCGGCGTCTCCGACGACTCGCCGGTGCCGGCCACGTACACGACCGGTTGGGCCAACGACATCGAGCGGGCCCGAGCGGCCGAGGTGACGATCAATGCTCCCCCGCCGTCGGTGACGAGGCAGCACTCGAGCAGGTGCATGGGATAGGCGACGAGCCGCGACTCCAGTACGTCCTCGACGGTGATGGGGTCGCGCATCATGGCCCTCGGGTTCATCGCCGCCCACTGGCGCTGGACGACGGCGACCATGGCCAACTGCTCGTGGGTGAGGCCGGTCTCCTTCATGTAGCGGAGCACGCCCATCGGGAACATCGTCGGCGGCCCGGTCGGGCCGTAGGGCATCTCGAACTGGCCCTGCAACGACGACGCGTCCATGCCCCAGCCGCCGGCACCGACTCGCGACTTGCCCGACTCGCCGTGGGTCACGAGCACGACCTCGCACATGCCGGCGGCGATGGCCGCGGCCGCGTGGCGGACGTGCAACATGAACGAGCATCCGCCCACGCCGGTGCCGTCGAGGTAGGTCGGGGTGATCCCGAGGTAGTGGGCCACCGCCACCGGGCTCTGGCCGGCGCAGGCGATGCCGTCGATCTCGGCCTTGTCGATGCCGCAATCGGCGATGGCGTTGCGGGCGGCATCGGCCTGGAGGGCGATGGCCGAGACGTCGGGGATGCGCCCGAGCCTGGTGGTCTCGGCCGCGCCCACGATGGCGACCTGGCCCTTGACGCTGGGGCTCATCGGGCCGCCGCCGTAAACACGGGCAGGCGCAGGTCGCCCCGGTCCTCGAAGGCCACGACCAACGCCATGTCGAGGACGAGGTCGTCGGGCGTGTTGGGGACGCCGACGATGTTCGTCATCATGCGCGGCCCCTCCTCGAGCTCCACAACGGCGATGGCGTAGCCGGGCTCGAAGCCGGGCGCGGCCCGGTGGTTGATCACGTAGGTGTGAAGCGTGGCCCGCCCGCTGGTGGCCTCCCACACCACGTCGTCGGAGAGGCAACGGGGGCAGAACGGCCGGGGCGGGAAGTAGAAGGCGTCGCACGGGCGGCACCGCTGGAGGCGGAGCTCGCCGGCGGCGCAGCCGTCCCAGAACGGTTGGGTCTCGGGCGTCGGTTGGGGGACGGCTTTGGTCGGGGTGGTCGGGCTCATCGTCATGCCTTGGTGTGCTTCTCGGTCCAGTAGGGGTCGCGCAGCTTGCGTTTGTAGAGCTTGCCGGTGGGCAGGCGAGGGAGCTGGTCGGTGAAGTCGACCGAGCGCGGCACCTTGAAGCCGGCCAGGTGCTGGCGGCAGAAGGCCACCAGCTCGTCGGCGGTGACGCCCGTGCCGGGCAGCAACTGCACCACCGCCTTGACCTCCTCGCCGAAGTCGTCGTTGGGCACGCCGAAGACGGCTACGTCGGCCACGCCCGGGTGTTGGATGAGGACGTCCTCGATCTCCCGGGGGTAGATGTTGACCCCGCCCGAGATGATCATGAACGCCTTGCGGTCGGTGAGGTAGAGCCAGCCGTCCTCGTCGACGTAGCCGACGTCGCCCAGGGTCGTGCGCCCGCCGGAGAGGCGTGACTCCTCGGTCTTGGCCGGGTCGTTGTGGTACTCGAAGGTGCCGCCGCCGGAGAAGTAGACGGCGCCCTCGACGTTGGGCCCGAGGTCGTTGCCGTCGGCGTCGACGATGTGGACGCTGCCGGTGCGGGGCCGGCCGACCGAGCCCGGGTGGGCGAGCCACTCCTCGCTGGTGATGGCCGTACTGCCGTTGCCCTCGGTGCCGGCGTAGTACTCGTAGATGATCGGCCCCCACCACTCGATCATCTGGCGCTTGACCGCGACCGGGCAGGGCGCGGCGGCGTGTACCGCGACCTCGTGCGACGACAGGTCGTAGCGGTCCCTCACCTCGGGCGGAAGGCGGAGGAGGCGGACGAACATCGTCGGCACCCACTGGCTGTGGGTCACGCGGTGGCGCTCGATGTTGGCCAGCGCGGCCTCGGGATCGAAGCGCTCCATCATCACGACCGTGCCCCCGGCCCGTTGCGCGCCGATGGAGTACGCCAGCGGGGCCGAGTGGTAGATCGGCGCCGGCGACAGGTACACCATGCCGTCGCGGAACCGGTAGGCCTTGCGCATGGCCGCGCTCCTGGTGTCGGCCTCGGCCGGGTGCTCCTCGGGCAGGGGGCGGAGCACGCCCTTGGGCCGGCCGGTCGTGCCCGAGGAGTAGAGCATGGTCGTGCCCGCGCTCTCGTCGTCGATGGGCGTGGTCGGGTAGGCGGCGACCGCGTCCTCGTAGTCCTCGAAATGGTCGGTGTCGCCTCCGTCGATCATCAGCTTGGTCGGCGTGGTGACGGCGGCGGCGGTGGCCACGTCGGCCAGGGCCGCGGTCGAGACGAAGGCCTCGGCCCCGCAGTCGCCGACGATGTAGGCCACCTCCTCGGCGGTGAGGTGGCTGTTCACCGCAGTGACGTAGAGGCCCGACCTGAGCGCGGCCCACACCACCTCGAAGAAGCGGGGGTGGTTCTCGGAGAAGAGGGCGATGTGGCTGCCCCGGCGCAGGCCCTGGTCTCGCAGCAGGTGGGCGAGCTGGTTCGAGCGCTCGTCGAGCTGGCGGTAGGTGACGACCTCACCGGACCCCGGCATGACGACCGCCGGCCGCTCGGGATGGAGTGCCGCGTGGGTCGCCGGATACATCGGGCGTGAACGCTACCCGCGGCCCGCGACCCGGACGATTCGCAGCGTGCCCACGGCCATCGGCGGCGGTGGGCGGAAGGCGGCGCCGGGCAACGATCGTCCAGGCTGGGCGTCGAACGTGCGCATCCACCGTTGCGCGCCCGGGCCCCGGCCGCCCGCCCACCGGGCCACGACCGGCCGGGGCAGCACCAGGTCGGCCTGCACCAGCCGGCTCCCGGGCGCGAGCAGGCGGCGCAGCAGCGCGGTGCTGACGGCGAAGGGCGGGTTGGCGACGACGCGGAACGGCCGGGTCGGCAGGCGGAGGTCGGCGGCGTCGGCCTTGACCACCACCACCGCCGGGTTGGTGCCGAAGCGTTCGCGGAGCGCCTGGCAACGGGCGGGGTGGAGCTCGACGGCGATGACCTTGGCCCCGGCGTCGACCAGGGCGCGGGTCAACCCGCCCGTGCCCGCGCCCACGTCGACCACGAGGTCGCCGGGGCGGACGCCGGCGTCAGCGACGAGGCGCCTGGCCCACCTGGGATCGAGCTCGTGCCATCCCCACCAGGGGCGGCGCGGCGCGGCCACGTCGACGCACCGCGAAGAAGACGAAGGCCATGGCCGTCACCTTCGCCGGTGGCGGCACACGGGCACAAACGAAATTCCGGGTCAGGCGAGGGCTTGCAGGATGAGCCACCACGACGCCAGCCCGTGCTCGCACCATGCCTCGGGCGCGACCAGGCAATCGTCGGGGCAGCGGCAGACGCCGTCGGCAACCCATTCGGCGAGCTCGTCGGCCTCGGGCGGGGCCCAGCCGGTGTTGACGTCGAACCACTGGTGGGCGTTGCGCACGGCGTCGTCGGCGTTCAGGCCGGCACCTTGCGGTGGGGCGCGGCCAGGGCGGCGACGCCGAGGCCGACGAGGATGCCGCCCTCGACAACGGGACCGTGCCGGCGGGCCCAGCCCCGGTTTCGTATCCAGCGGCCGACGCCGGCGCCGGCCATGGCGTAGAGGCCGTCGGTGACGAGACCGAGACCGACGAACACGGCCCCGAGGACGAGCGTCTGCAACCACACCGGACGGCCGTGGTCGCGCTCGACGAACTGGGGCAGGAAGGCGAGGAAGAACAGCGCCGTCTTCGGGTTCAGCACGTTGACGACCACGCCGTCGAGATAGAGGCGTTGGAGCGACCTGGCCTTGGTGGCCTCGGGCGTGGCGGCGAAGCCGTCGCGCCTCCCCGCGATCGTGCGGATGCCGAGGACGATCAGGTAGGCCGCGCCCACGACCTTCACCACGGAGAACGCCAGCGCCGAGGTGACCAACAACGCCGAGAGCCCGGCCACCGCGGCCAGCACGTGGACCAGCGTTCCCGTGTGGACGCCGAGCACCGACACCATCCCCGCCCGCCGGCCTTGGGCCGCGCTGCGGGTCGTGATGTAGAGGACGGCGGGGCCAGGCACGACCAGCAGCGCCACCGCGGCGAGCGCGAACAACCCGAGCGACACGGTCGACGGCATCGCCCGGCACTTTGGCCGCTCCACGGGGCGCCCGCCACTTTGGCCCGGCGGAATAGTCAGGCCGCCGGGGGCGCTGGTCCCTGGCATGGCTGATCGAAACGACTGGAACGCCAACGTCATCGAGGAGTTCCGCACCAACGACGGCAAGGTGGGCGGGCCGTTCGAGGGGATGCCGATGCTCCTCCTGCACCACCGGGGGCGCAAGACGGGCACCATCCGGGTGAACCCGCTGGCCTACCGGCGTGACGGCTCGAACTTCGTGATCTTCGGCTCCAAGGGCGGGGCGCCGACCAACCCCGACTGGTTCCACAACTTGCTCGCCCATCCCGAGGTCTCGGTCGAGGTCGGGACCGACTCCGTGCCGGTCGTCGCCCGGGTCGCCTCGGGCCCCGAGCGGGAGCGGCTGTGGTCGCTCCAGAAGGCCGAGCGGCCCGGGTTCGCCGACTACGAGCAGCGGACCTCCCGTGAGATCCCGGTGATCGTGTTGGAACCGCGGGCGGCGTAGCTAACGTCGTCGGGCGATGGGGCTTGGCGACGATCCTTCCGATGCCGTCGAGGCCGCCCTCGGGGTGATCGCCGACCGTGAGCCGGTGGTGCGGGCGTGGGCGTTTCTCGACCCTGCGGCGGCCCCGGCCGTGGCCAGCGACGGAAAGTTGCGGGGCGTGACCATCGGCGTCAAGGACGTGATCGACACCGCCGACATGCCAACGGAATATGGATCGGCGATCTACGCCGGCCACCGGCCGGTGGCCGACGCCGGGGCCGTGGCCATGTTGCGGGGAGCGGGCGCAGTCGTGCTCGGCAAGACGGTGACGGCCGAACTGGCGTGGTTCACGCCAGGGCCGACGACGAACCCGTGGCGCCCGACCCATACGCCCGGCGGGTCGTCGAGCGGGTCGGCGGCGGCGGTGGGTGCGGGCATGGTCGACGTCGCCCTCGGGACGCAGACCGCGGGTTCGGTGATCAGGCCGGCGTCTTTCTGCGGCGTGTTCGGGTTGAAGCCGACGTTCGGCTCGGTGCCCACTTCGGGGGTGAAGGCGGCCGCGCCCTCGCTCGACACCGTCGGCGTCTTCGCCCGCGACGTCGACACCTTGGCCGCGGTGGCGTCGGTGTTGGTGGGCGGGTTCACATCCGCCGACGACGCGGGCGACACACCGGTGAGGTTCGCCTTCGTGCCGACCGACGAGTGGTTGCGGGCCGACGACGATTGCCGCGCGGTGGTCGACGCCGCGGCCGGCGCGGTCGGCGCCGGCGATCCCGTCGACCTGCCGCCGGCCTTCACCGGCCTGGCCGAGGTGCAGCCGGTGGTGCAGGCCTACGAGGGGGCGCGCGCCCTGGCGTGGGAACGCACCTTCCGCCGCACGTCGCTGTCCGAGGGGCTGAACGGCATCCTCGATTGGGGCGCGGCCATCGACCACGACGAGTACGTCGCCGTCCTCGAGCGAGCGGCGACGGCTCGCGCCCTCACCAACGCCTTCTTCGCCGGCGCCGACGTGTTGGTGACGCCGGCCGTCGTCGGCGAGGCGCCCCTCGGTCTGTCGGCGACTGGCGATCCTCGCTTCTGTCGGTTGTGGACGCTGTTGGGCTATCCGACGGTCTCGGTGCCCGGCTCGGTCGGCTCGACCGGCCTGCCCATCGGCGTCCAACTCGTGGCCCGACCATGGCAGGAAGGCCGGTTGTTGGCCGCGGCCAGGGTGATGAACGACCGCTTGCTTCGCGGTGGGGGCGGCGTACCGTCGTGAGTAGGGCCCGCCTCCCCACGGCATCCGCCGTGCCGGCGGGTCGAGGCGGGCCCGTCAACCCCGGCCGAGGGCGGTCAGGCCGCCGTCCGGCAAACGGTCGACGTGGCAGCCCATACTCGTGGAATGGCGACGGCGAGCGACGGTCCTTCGTCCTTCGATCGTGAGTTCCGCTCGTTGTGGGCCGTCGCCTATCGGGTGGCGGAGCGATTGTTGGCCAGCCCGGCCGACGCCGAGGACGCCGCCGCCGAGGCATTGGCCCGGATGCACGCCTCGTGGGCGAAGGTCGACGGCCGGCCGTGGCGGGAGGCGTGGCTGGTGCGGGTGACGACCAACGTCGCCATCGACCAGATCCGCAGGCGCCGGCCGGCGATGGCGTGGGCCCCGACCGGCGACCAGCCCGTGGTCACGACCACCGACGCGGTCGCGACCCGCATGGCGTTGGTCGAGGCGTTGCGGCGGTTGCCCCGTCGCCAGCGCGAGGTCGTGGTCCTCCGCCACCTGGCCGGCTACCCGGAGGCCGCGGTGGCCGAGCAACTGCGGGTGAGCGTGGGCTCGGTAAAGCGCCACTCGCACCGGGCCCTGGCATCGCTGCGGGGCTTGTTGCGCGACCTCGACGTCGACCCCGAAGGGACGGCGTCGTGAGCACCGAGATCGACGTCGAGGATGCCGCCCGCCTCCGCCGTGTCCGCAACCGCTCGGCGGTGATCCAGGAGGAACGCCGGCGCCGGACCAAGCAACGGTTCACCGTGGGCGGCGCCGGTTTGATCGTGGTCGCGGTGGCGGTGGTGGGCGCGGTAGTGACGACGCGATCGACGAGCACGCCCCTCCGCTCGACGTCGGCGGGGAACACCCGCCCGGCGACGACCACCGGGGGCAACCGGGCCGGATCGGGCGGTGTCGCCGCGGGCTTCGTCTGGGAGTCGGGTGTGCTCGGCGCCTCGGTCGCGGGCCCGGCCTACGGCGCCGGCCGGGTATTCGTGATGACCGCCGACCGTTCGGTCATGGCCATCGACCCGGCGAGCGGGGCCGTCGTCTGGACCCATGCCATCGTCGTCGCCGAACGTGACGCGCTGGCCAAGACCACCGCCACCGTCGACTACGCCGGCGGGCTGGTGATCGCCGCCGGGCCCGACGTGCCCCTCCAAGCCCTCGATGCCAGGACCGGGAACGTCAGGTGGACGACGGCCGGCACCTCGCCGACGCCGGCGGCCCGTGGCGTCGCGGTGGTCGGCGACGTCGTCGCCCCGGCCAACAGCACCGGCGTCTCGGCCTTCGACGGCACCACCGCCGAACCCCCCTGG
>JAXDPV010000041.1:0-19921 GCA_034668185.1 Actinomycetota bacterium | reverse complement strand
CTGGGCCCAACGGGAAGCAGGTGGAAACTCCATTCAGCGTTGCCAACGCCGAGGGGAAGTGCCCCGAGCCGACGGTCGCGCTCCCGACCACTACCGCACCGAAAGCGACGGCGTCCACCAAACCCGGCGAGACGACGGTGCCCGGAGCCACGACCACGCCCGGTGGATCGGCCGGGGCGACCACGACGACGGAAACGCCTCTGGTCAACGGCGGCGACTTCACCACGACGGTCACCATGGGCAAGAACTGCGTAAAACCCGGTGGCATCCAGACGATCAAGGTGCAGACGATCGAGCAAGGCATCGTCACCTACGCCGTCGGCTACGCCAACTTCAGCCCCGGCGGCGGGAACACCAACGCCGGCACGGCCGACATCAAGGGCAAGTACCAGGACACGTTCACCGTTCCGCTGAACACCACGCTCGGGAAGGCGGACGTCCAGGTCGTTGTCAAGGCCAGCAACAAGCGGAAGTCGTTCGCCGGCGTCCATTTCGACGTGAAGGACAAGTGCTAGCTCCAGATCGCCTCTCCGAGTCGGAGTAGCCCTGCGAGGTCGTGGATGTCCGAGTCGAAGTAGGGCACGGACGCCACGACCTCGGGGGCGACGGCCAGCTCGGCCCGCTCTTCGGCTTCCCGCTGGGCGACGACATGGAAGCGCTGGAAGCTGTCGGCGATCTCGACGAGGACGCGGGCGAGCTGCGCTTGGTCGCCGAAACCCGACGGGAGCGAGGCCGCGACCCCGTCGGCCTGGCGGGCGAGGTCTTCGGCGGTCGAGCAGGCGACGGCGTCGAGGAGATACGCCGGCAGGACCTTGTTGAGGACGAGCGCGCCCAGGTGGAACTCACGGTCGGCGAGCGAGCGGATGAAGAACTCGGCCTCGTGGGCGGGAGCGGGCTCGAGCGTCGAGACCACGACGAACGTCGTACGGCGATCATGCAATAGCCGCTCCACGGCACGGGCCCGCTCGACGAAGCCGGCGTACATCGTCTGGAACAGGATGAAGAACTCGGAGATGTCCTCGAGGAACTGCGAGCCGAGTATCCGATCGGCCACTTGGTAGAACGGCTTGGTGGCGAAGTTGACCAACCGGGAACGGGCCGGCGCCGTGAGCAGTCGCAGAAACCGGGACGAGAAGAAGTCGGCCATCCGTTCGGGGGCTTCCAAAAAATCAAGAGCGTTCCGAGTCGGAGGCGTGTCCACGACGATGAGGTCGTAGTTGCCCTCGCTGTGCAACTCGTACAACCGCTCCATGGCGATGTAGTCGTGGCTCTGCACGAAGCGCCCGGACACGTTCTGATACAGCGGGTTCTCGAGGATGCGCTGGGCGGTCACAGCATCGGGCGCATGCCGGCGCACTAGGTTGTCCCACGATTGCTTGGTGTCGAGCATCGCCGCCCACAGCTCGCCCCGGGGCGTCACCCCGGCCTCGGCGAACGCCGACAGCGGCACCTGCTTCTCCACGTTGCCGAAGCCTTCGAGTCCGAGGGCATTGGCCAACCGCTTGGCCGGGTCGATGGTCAACACCAGCACTTTGCCGCCCTGGCGAACGGCGACCATCGCGGCCACGGCCGCGGCGGTCGTCGTCTTGCCGACGCCGCCGGAGCCGCAGAAGACGGCGATCTCCTTGGCCGCGGCCAATTGCTCCATCGAAGGCGGGGCCATGACCATCAACCGAGCTCCGCGTCCAACGCTTCGGCGACGAGACGGGTCGAGCGCAACCCGTGGGCTTTGGTGAACAGCTCGGGCACGAACAGCAGCGGCAGCGAAGGCGCCAACGACGATCGAAGGTGCTGCAGGTGACCGGCCCGCGTCCGCCGCAACGTGACCGCCAGGCGGGCGGCATCGAGGATCGAATCGGCGCCGGGCCCAACGGCAGAACGCAACGCCGTGCGCCCGTCGACGGACTCCAGCCGCTCGAACACCTCCTCCTCACCGCGACCGAACAGCTCGGGCAGCACCCGGTTCACGATCACGGCCGCGAGGTTGACGTTGGTCTCCTTCTCGACCCGAGCGGCCAGCTCGATGGTCTCGTTGACGGGCATCTCCTCGGGCGTGGCCACGATGCACAAGCCGGTGCGTGCGGGGTCGGAGAGCATGTCGACCATCCACCCCGTCTGCTGGCGGATGAGGCCGACCGAGACGAGCTCGTTGATCGCCTGGGGCGCGGCGAGCTGCCCGATGACGTGGCCGGAAGCGGCGGCGTCGACGACCACGAGGTCGTAGTTGTGGCGGTCGACCTCCCAGAGGAACTTGCCAACCGTCAACACTTCCTTGACCCCTGGCGCCGCGGTGGCCACGAACTCGAAGATGCGAGCCAGCGGCCCGATCCTCGCCATCATCGGGAGCTTGAGCTGGAGGCTCAAGTACTCCTTGAGGGATTCCTCAGGATCCATCGACATGGCGTAGAGGTTTGGCTGCACCTCGTGCGGCTTGAACGCCGTCGGCGGCACCGAGAAAAAATCGGCGAGGTTGCCCTTGGCGTCGACCTCGCCGACGAGCGTCCGCTTCCCCCGCTGGGCGGCCAGCATCGCCAGCGCCGCCGCCACCGTCGTCTTCCCGACCCCGCCCTTCCCGGTGACGAACAGCAACCGCCGATCGAGCAGGTCCGTCACGGCATCACGTTGCGGCGAAGCCCACCCGGCGGTCTTCGGTCGGCGAGATCTCCACGTAGGCGACCTTCGACGCCGGCACGCCCACCGTCCGGCCCTTGCGGTCGGTCAGCCAGAGGACGCCGTCATCACTGGCCAGGGCCGTCTCCACGTCCTTGACGATGCGATCGCGATCGGCCTCGGTGAGCTCGATCTCGATCTCCTTCGGCGTATGGGTGACACCGATCCGGACTTCCACTTAGCGCTCCTCGGGATCCTGGGGCTGCGGCGCCGCCATCGTAGACGTCGGCTGGGGCTCCTCGGCCACGGGGTCGGCCACGGCCAGCCGCCGGTCCCAGTGGCCCCACTTCGGCGGCCGTCGCACGAACGTGAGCCAGGCGAGGCAGAGCAGCACCGTCACCACCGCCGTCCATTGGCTTCCGGTGAGGCCGAACCGGCGCACGTCCTCCCGCAGGAAGTCCTCGATGATGCGGCCGACGCCGTACCAGGCGGCGAACACCACGATGAGGAACGAGTCGTACGCCGGCCGCAGTCTCGTCCGCCGGCGCAGCAACAGCAGCAGGCCAAGGAGGCACGACGTCAGCAGCAGGTCATACAACGCCGTCTGATGGACGATGGTGCCGATGCAGGGTGACGCCGTGCTCACGTCGGGCGGCGGGCAGCGGTAGCCGAGGAAGAACGATGTCGGCTTGCCGAGGTGGTCGGCCACGATCAGATCGCCGATGCGGCCGACCACGATCCCGAGGGCGATGCCGGGCGCGGCGGCGTCGAGCAGCCGCCAGGCGTTGACCCCCAGCTTGCGGGCCAGCGGCAGCGCCAGGATGATCGCCCCGAAGATGCCGCCGAGCAGCGAGATCCCGCCCTGCCACACCTTGAACACGCCGAGCGGATCACCGGTGTAATCGCTGAAATGGTTGAGGACATAGGCGACCCGGGCCCCGATCAACGCACCGATCGCCGCCCGGATGAGCAGGGTGTAGACGACGTCCTCGCCGATCCCCTTGCGCTCGGCCTCGGGCATCATCAGGCGGGCGCCGAGCAGGAAACCGACGGCGATGCCGATGCCGTGCGGCGAGATGCGCAGCGGTCCGATCGGGATGTGGACGATGGGGTTGTAGGAGATGGCCGCGACGAGCCCTTGCACCCCACCGTTCTAGCGGCTGACCGGCCTTTCGACCTAGTTGTCACACCCCCTCGCTACGGTTTCCACATGGCTTCCGATCTCGTCACCGCCCACCGGGCCGCCGCCGTCGGCCAGGCGCCGCATCGCCTGCTCGACCGTGCGGCTCGCGAGGAGCTCGAGCGGGCCACGTTGGCGCCTGGTGCCGCCCGGGCCATCGGCGCCGGCAATCGTGCGCGGGTCGAGGATCCCGACCCTTACCGCACCTGTTTCGAGCGTGATCGCGATCGCATCCAGCACTCCCGTCCGTTTCGCCGGCTGGCGGGCAAGTGCCAGGTGTTCGTAGCGCCAGAGGACGATCACCTCCGCACCCGGCTGACACATGCCATCGAGGTCGCCCAGGTCGCCGTCGGGATCGCCCGGCCCGCCGGCCTCAATGTCGCCCTCACCGAAGCGGCCGCACTGGCCCACGATTGCGGGCACGGGCCCGCCGGGCACGCATCGGAGGAAGCCCTCTCCCCGTTCCTCGAGGGCGGGTACCACCACGCGACGTACGGCGCCGACGTGGTGCTCGCCCCGTTGAACCTCTGCGCCGAAACCCTCGACGCCGTCCGCAACCACTCGTGGAACCGGCCGGCGCCCATGACCGCAGAAGCCGAGGTGGTCTCGTGGGCCGACCGCATCGCCTATGTGTGTCACGACTTCGAGGATGCCGTCCATGCCGGCATCGTCCGCCCGAGCGACCTGCCCGCCGCCGTCCGGGAGGTGGCGGGTGTCCGTCGCTCAGGCCAACTGAATGCGTTCATCACCGCGGTGCTGGACGCCATCGCAACGACCGGGCGAGTCGGGATGCGGCCCGACTCGGCCGAGGCGTTGGCCGCCTTCCGGGCCTTCAACCTCGACCGCATCTACCTCCGGCCCGACAGCGTCCGCCAGGCCGAACGGGTGATCGAGTTGCTGCGGGCGCTGACCGAGTGGTTCGCGGTCCACCCATTGGCCATCACCGACGAGCCCGAGCCTGTCACCGATCCGGTGGCCGCCGCCGTCCACCACGTCAGTGGGATGACCGACCGCTACGCCTTCAGGATGGCGGTCGACCATCTGGGCTGGGATCCGGCCAAGCTGCCGAGGGGGGTGTAGCCGCTGGGGTAGGTGTCCGCAGCCGAACCGGGCCGGGGCCACCGCTGACCATGGCGGCCAGGGCCTCGCGCTCTGCCAGAGCTTTGGCCACGTGGCCGACGAGCACGATGACGAACGCGAACGCGGTCCAGTCGTGGACGAAGGTGGCCCCCGTGCGCCACGGGAGCGGGATCGGGCCGAACCACTTCATCATGGAGCCGGTGACGAGCAGCAGGAGCACGGCGCCGACGTCGAAGGCGGCGTTGAGCTTCTGGCCGGCGTTGAACCTGCCGCCCTGGGCGAATGGGTCGCGCCCGAGGGAGCGGAGCCAGCGGCGGTCGAGGTCGTCGAAGCGGTTGAGGCGCCGGATGTCCGCCTTGAGCCGCTGCGACCACGGGCCGAGGCGGGCGACAATGAGCGGCAGCGGGAGCGAGAGCCCGGCGATGACGTGGACCATCTTGACCGTCTCGCGCCGTCCGACGAGGGTGGCCAGCGCCGGGACGTAAAGGGCCGCGGCCGTGGCCAGGCAGACGCCCACAAGGGCCGCGGTCGACCAGTGGAGGAGGCGTTCGGTCCCGTCGAAACGGGCGGCGTCAGGTGGTCGGCTTGTCGGTGCGGCCATTGCTCCGTCCCACCCAGGCGTCGGTGTCATACCCCCGGACTTCCCAGAAGCCGTCGACGACGCGGTCGACGACCTCGATGCGGTCGAGCCACTTGGCCGACTTGTAGCCATACATCGGCCCGACGAAGAGTCGGACGGGCCCGCCGTGGGCGGCCGACACCGGCTTGCCCTCCATCTCGTAGGCGACGAGCACGTCGTCGCGGTTGGCCTGATCGAGGGTGAGGCTCTCGGTGTACTCGCCGTCGAAGCAGAGGAACCGGAGCGCCTTGGCGGCCGGTTGGACACCGGCGGCGGTGAGGAGGTCAGCCAGCTTCACGCCCCGCCAGGCCACGCCCGGGACCCGCCAGCCGGTGACGCATTGGAAGTCCCGGGTGACCGAGGTGGGCGGGAGGGCGGTGAGGTCGGCAAACGAGAGGTCGAGGGGACGGTCGACGAGGCCGGCGACGGTGAGCCGGTAGTCGGTCGTCGACCGGCGGGGCAGGAAGCCGACCACCGAGTAGATGCGGAAGCGACCGCCCGATGGGAGGTAGGCCGCGACCTTGGGCGAGAGCACGCGGGCCAGGCCGTCCTGGATCGACTTGCCGAAGAGGACGCCGCCGGCGCCGAGGCCGAGCATGGCCAGCACGACCCGCC
Organism: Actinomycetota bacterium; assembly: GCA_034668185.1. Taxonomy (GTDB): domain Bacteria; phylum Actinomycetota; class Acidimicrobiia; order Acidimicrobiales; family CADCTF01; genus DATLED01. The sequence goes on along the minus strand of JAXDPV010000041.1, from coordinate 13,817 downwards.
GCCCCACCGGCGTGCCGCCGGTGATCTCGGCGTCGGTGGCCGCGGGGTCCATACCGCGCAAGGGTACGGAGCCGCGGGGCCTAGCGGATGGTCAGCTCGGGCCGGTAGATCTGCTTGGGGCCGTTCTGCTCGACGAAACGGGCGATGTCCTCGAAGGCGAGGGCGGCCTCGCTGGTGGGGTCGGCGGCCACGACCGGATAGCCGTCGTCGCCCCCTTCACGCAGCGCGGGCACGAGCGGGACCTGGCCGGCGAGGGGCACGCCGAGCTTCGAGGCCAGCGCTTGTCCCCCGCCGGCGCCGAAGATCTCGTAGCGCTTGCCGTCGTCGCCGGTGAACCAGCTCATGTTCTCGATCACACCGAGAACCTTGAGGTTGACCTTGGCCGCCATCGATGCCGACCGCTGCGCCACCCGCTGGGCCGCGGGCTGGGGGGTGGTGACGACGTAAATCTCGGCCCGGGGCAGGTACTGCGCCATGGAGAGGGCGATGTCGCCGGTGCCGGGGGGCATGTCGATGAGCAGGTAGTCGGGCTCGCCCCAGTACACATCGGTGAGGAACTGCTCCAGGTACTTGTGGAGCATCGGCCCACGCCAGATGACCGGCTGGTCCTCCTCGACGAGGAAGCCCATCGAGAACGCCTTCACGCCGAAGGCGACCGGCGGGACGATCATGCCGTCGATGACGACCGGGTCCTGGTCGAGGCCGAGCATCTTCGGGATCGAGAAGCCGTAGACGTCGGCGTCGAACACCGCCACCTCGTGGCCGGCCTTGGCCAGGGCGAGGGCCAGGTTGACCGTGACCGACGACTTGCCCACGCCGCCCTTGCCCGAGGCGATGCCGAGCACCCGGGTCTTCACGCCGGGCTCGTTGAACGGGATTGTCTTGCGGGGCTGGGCCGCCCCGTGGTCGTGGCCTTCGTGCCCGCCGCCGTGCCCGCCGCCGTGGTCGTGCCCACCCTGCGACCCGGCACCGGCACCGGCCCCGACCATGCCGCCCTGGAGGCGCTCACGCAGGGCCGTGCGCTGCTCATCGGTCATCACGGTGAGCTCGACGTCGACCGAGTCGACCCCGCCGAGCACGCCGACCGCACCCCTGACCCGGCTGGTGATCTCGGCCCGCAGGGGGCAACCGGCCACGGTGAGGGCCACGGTCACCGTCACGGCACCCCCCGAAACCTCGATGGCCCGGACCATGTCGAGGTCGACGATGGAACGGTTGAGCTCGGGGTCCTGCACCGGACGCAGGGCGTCCAAGACCTCTTCGCGACTGACGGGCACGGGGCGTCTCCAGGCAAGCGGGGGGATTTCCCCTATGACGATAGGTAATATTACCGACGTGGCTTCGGTACCCCTTCCCGGGGACGACTTCTCGGCCATGGTCGCGGCCGTCACCTCCGCTTTCGGCGATCCGACCAGGCGGGAGATCTATCTGGTGGCGCGCAACGACGAGCGGGGCGTGACCGCCGGCGAGGTGGCCGAGCGCTTCTCGCTCCACCCCAACGTCGCCCGCCACCACCTCGACAAGCTGGCCGCCGGTGGCTACCTGGAGGTCGCCATCGCCAAGCCGGTCGAACACGCCGGGGCCGGGCGCCCGTCCAAGCGCTACCGGGCCTCGGGCAAGGACATGACCGACTTCCCGGCCCGGCGCGACGACCTCATCGTCACGCTGCTGGCCCGGACCCTGGCGAGGCTGCCGAGGGACGAGGCCGAGTCGCTGGCCGAGGAGGTCGGCGAGGAGTACGGCCGGTCGCTGGCGGCCTCGATGTCGCCGACCGACGGAGGCCGCTCCCGCACCGTGGCCATGCACGCGGTGGCGGACGCCCTCACCGCCCACGGCTTCGCCGCCCACGCCGAGGCGAGGGGCAACGGCACGCTGGCCATCATCAACGAGCACTGCCCGTTCGGCGCCGCCGCCCACGAGCACCCGGTGATGTGCGCCATCGACCGGGGCATGGTGCGGGGAATGCTCGCCGGCCTCTACGGCGAGACCATGCCGGAGATCGAGTCGTCGCGGGCCTTCGGCGACGACGCCTGCGTCACCGTCGTCTGACGACGTTGGCCGGCACGCGCCACTACCTCGACCACGCCTCGACCTCGCCGGCCCGGCCCGAGGTGGTCGAGGCCATGCTCCCCTGGTTCACCGGCGACCACGCCGCCGACCCCGGCCGGGTCCACACCGAAGGCCGCATGGCCAGGGCCGCACTCGAGGCCGCGAGGGAACAGGTGGCCCAACTGCTCGGGGCCCGGCCCCGCGAGGTCGTCTTCACCAGCGGCGCCACCGAAGCCATCAACGCCGCCATCTACGGCGCAACCACGGGTCTCGGTGAGAAGAGCCGGGTGGTGGCGAGCGCGGTGGAGCATTCGGCGGTGCTGGAGGCGGCGGGGCGGCACGAGCTGGTGCGGGTGGCGGTCGACGGCGTAGGGCGGGTGGAGGTCGGCGCACTCCTCGAAGCGGTGGACGACGCCCCCACCGCACTCGTGTCGGTGCAATGGGCCAACCACGAAGTCGGAACGCGGCAGCCGGTGAAGCAGATCGTCGAGGGATGCCGGGCGCGCGGTGTGCTCGTACACGTCGACGCGGCTGCGGCCGCGGGGTACGACGACATCGCCTTCGACGACCTGGGCGCCGACCTGCTCTCGGTAAGCGCCCACAAGATCGGGGGCCCGAAGGGGGCCGGGGCGCTGCTCGTGCGGCGGGGACTGCGGTTGCCGGCGATGATCGTCGGCGGCGAGCAGGAGCGGGCCCGGCGGGGAGGCATGGAGAACGTGCCCGCCCTCGTGGGTTTCGGCGTCGCCGCCGAACTCGCGCTCGGCGCCAGGAACGACGCCGGGGTCACGGCACGGCGCCAGACGGAGGCCGTGACCAATGCGGCCACGGCGGTGGATGGTGTCGAAGCCTTCGGTGACCAAGACGACCGGGTGCCCCACATCGTCTGCTTCGGCATCGAGGGCGTGGAGGCCGAAGCCGTCCTGCTCGGCCTCGACCAAGCCGGCATCGCCGCCCACTCGGGCAGCGCGTGCTCGTCGGAGTCGCTCGAGCCGTCGCCGGTGCTCGAAGCCATGGGCGTCGAGGCCGAACGGTCGTTGCGGATCTCCGTCGGATGGTCGACGACCGACGAAGACATCGACGCCTTCGCCCACGCCTTCCCGACCGTGGTCGAAAAGCTGCGGGCGCTCGGTCAGTCGCCCCAGTAGCGCTGCTCCCGGAACGGGTCGCCGTACATGTGGTACCCGTTGCGCTCCCAGAACCCGGGCGCGTCGCCGGCCATGAACTCCAAACCCCGCAGCCACTTGGCCGACTTCCAGAAGTACAAGTGCGGCACGAGGAACCGGAGTGGGTACCCGTGCTCGGGCTCGAGCGGTTCACCGCCGTAGGAGTAGGCGAGCATGGCCTTCGGCCGCGAACCGTCGTCGACGCCGAGGACGTCGTCCAAGGGCACGTTGGCGGTGAATCCGAACTCCGAGTGGCACATCAGGTGGGTGGCCGAGTCACCAACCGAGACCAAGTCCACCACGGCGTCGAAGGGCACGCCCCGCCACGTGGTGTCGAACTTCGACCACTTGGTCACGCAATGGATGTCGGTGACGACGTCGACGGCCGGCAAGGCCAAGAGCTCCGACCACGACAACGTGACCGGCGCGTCCACCAACCCGGCGATGTTGAAGTCCCAGGTAGAAAGGTCGGAGCCGTAGTCGGGCACGTCGCCGGCGTGCAGCACAGGAAAGCGGTCGGTGAAGTATTGGCCAGGCGGCAACCGCCCAGGGTCGATGCCCCGGTCGGCGAGCTCCTTGCGGTTCCGGTCGAAGAATCCCATCGCCCGGTCAGCGTATGCCCGCGCGCTCCTTAGGATCGCCGCCCATGATCCCCGTGGTGGCGGCCGTCAGCATCTTCGGCGTCTCCTATGGCGTGCTGGCCACCGCCGCCGGTATGCCGGCGTGGCTCACCGTGGTGATGTCGGCGACCGTGTTCGCCGGCAGCTCGCAGTTCGCCGCCGTCTCGATCCTGGCCAGCGGGGGCTCGCCCGCGGCCGCCGTCCTGTCGGGCGCGCTCTTGAACTCGAGGTACCTCGCCACCGGCACCGCCGTCGCCAGGGTCCTTCCGGGAGGGAGGGTCAAGCGCTTCCTCCTGGCCCAACTGGTGGTCGACGAGAGCTACGTCCTCGCCGTCAACGCGGGCACGCCGGAAGCGCCCGACGCCAAGACCCTGATCACGAGCGGCGCCGCCCTCTGGACCGGGTGGCTCGCGGGCTCCGCCATCGGCGCACTCCTCGGCCCCGTGCTCGGCGACCCCGACAAGCTCGGCCTCGACGCCGCCTTCCCCGCGCTGTTCGTCGCCCTCCTGTGGCCGATGCTCGACCGCCGTCCCGCGATCAGGGCAGCCCTCGCCGGCCTGGCCGCGGCCGCCGTCCTCCTGCCCTTCACCTCGCCTGGCGTGGCCCTCGCCGGCGCGGCCGTCGCCGGCCTGGCGGTGATGAGGAAGTGACCGCGGCCGTCGCCGCCCTGGCCGTCATCACCATCGCCATCAAGGGCGCGGGCTCGCTCCTCGAACGCATCCCCGACGAGGTCGCCAGGCGCCTCGCCGGCCTGGCCCCGGCGCTGCTGGCCGCCCTCGTCTACGTCGAGCTGGCCGACAACGACAATGGCCTCCCCCACGCCGACGCCAAAGCCGCGGGCGTCGGCGCCGCCGTCGTGCTCGCCGCCGTCAAGGCCCCCTTCGCGATCTGCGTGATCGGGGGCGCGGTCGTCGCCGCCGGCCTCAGGGCCGCGGGCGTCAGTTGACGCCGAGCACCCGCTCCACGAGATCGATGGCGAAGTACACGACGAACAGCGCGGCCACGATCCACAACACCACGTGGACGTCCCGGGCCCGCCCCCTCGCCAGCTTGATCACGGCGTAGGAGACGAAGCCGGCGCCGATCCCGTTGGTGATCGAGTACGTGAACGGCATCAGGATGATCGTGAGGAACGCCGGGATGGCGATGTCGTAGTCGTCCCACGGGATGTTCTTCACCTGGACCATCATCAAGAACCCGACGATCACCAACGCCGGCGAGGCCGCCTCGTAGGGCACCACCGCCGTCACCGGCGCGATGAACAAGGCCAGCAGGAACAAGAGCCCGGTGACCACGCTGGCCAACCCGGTGCGGGCGCCGTCGGCCACGCCCGCGGCCGACTCGATGTAGGCCGTGTTCGACGACGCCGACGCCACCCCACCGGCCACCGCCGCCAGCGAGTCGACGAACAACACCCGCTGCACGCCCGGCAGCCGGCCCTCCTCGTCGACCAACCCGGCCTCGGCCCCGACGCCGACGACCGTACCCATGGTGTCGAAGAAGTCGGCCAGCATCAGGGTGAAGACGAAGAGCAGCGCGCTGATCACCCCGACCTTGGCGAACGAGCCGCCGATCGAGAAGTGGCCGAGCAACCCGAAGTCGGGGGCGGCGAAGATCTTGCTCGGCAGCTCGGGCACGTTCAGCCCCCAGCCCCGAGGGTTGAAGGCCCCGCCAGGACCGAAGGCCGCGGGCACGTCGAAGATGGCGTTGACGATGACGGCGAACACGGTCGTCAGCACGATCCCGATGAGGATGCCGCCCCGCACCTTGCGGGCCACGAGGATCGCTGTCAGCAGCAGCCCGACGGCGAACACCACCGTCGGCCACCCCATCAGCCGGCCGCCGATGCCGAGGCTCACCGGCACCGGGCCGACGTCGGTGCGGCGCACGAAGCCGGCGTCGACGAAGCCGATCAGCGCGATGAACAACCCGATGCCCACCGAGATCGCCTGCTTCAGCGCGAGTGGGATGGCGTCGAACACCGCGGTGCGGAATCCGGTCAGCACCAGCACGGTGATGACGATGCCTTCGAGCACGACGATGCCCATGGCCGCCGGCCACGACATCACCGACGCCAACTGGAACGCGACCACGCCGTTCAACCCGAGGCCGGCGGCGATGGCGAACGGATAGCGGCCGACGATGCCCATCATCAGCGTCATCACGCACGCCACCAACGCGGTGACGGTGGCCACCTGGGCGAAGGCGAGCTGGGCGCCGCCGACATCCTTGGCGCCCGAGAGGATGATCGGGTTGAGCACGACGATGTAGGCCATCGTGAAGAAGGTGGCGAGTCCGCCCCGCACTTCGGTCCGCACCGTCGAGCCCCGAGCCGAGATCTGGAAGAAGCGATCGAGGGTCTCCATGGCCGCGCAGCATAAGGCCGCGAGGTCAGCCGGCCGCGGCTTGCTCCAACGCCTGCTGGCGGTACTGCTGCGCAACTTGGGCGATACCGGGCGGGGGGTTGGCGGCCAGCACCCGGTCGAACTCCTCGGCCGCGGCGGCCGGCTGGTGCTTGGCCTGCAGGAGGATCATCGCCCGGAAGAAACGGGCCTCGGCGTACCCGGGGTCGACGGCGATGGCCTTCTCGACGTTGGCCAAGCCCGAGTCAACGAGCGATGGATCGACCTTGGAAATGAGCCAGCCGCGCTGGGCGAGAGCCACCGGGTTCTCCGGGTCGTCGCGCAGCAGGTCGTCGTAGACCTTCACCGCCTCGAGGATCTGGCCTTGGCTGACCAGCGCCTGGGCCCTGGTGATGCGGTCGGTGCTCCCTTCCGGCAGCCCGCCGGTCGCCTGGTCGGACGCCGTCCGCTCCCCCGCCGTGCTCGCCACCGCCCACCCGGCCAACCCCGCCACGACAATGACGACCAGAACCGCGAGGGCCCTTCTCCTTTTGGGTGCCGGAGCTGACGCCCTGGCGTCAGCTTCGGCACCCAAAAGGGCAGCGGTGCGGGCGGTGCGGGCGATGTATTGGTCGCGGAGGGCGGTGTAGTCGGCGTCGTCGAGGTCGCCGGCGTCGTGCTCGGCGTCGAGGTCGCGCAACGACGCCAAGAGGAACTCGCGCTCCTCGCTCACGACGACCGCAACGCCTCTTCGACCAACGCCCGCTCTTCGTCGGTCGGCGGGGGAACGACGCCGCGCCACCGGCGGAAGGCGGCGAACAGGCCGGCGAGCGCGACCAACAGCAGGGCGACCGGGATCGACCACACCAGCCCGGCCAGGCCGGTGGCGTCGGGCCGCAGGAGGATGTCCTTGCCGTAGCGGCTGGCGAGGTAGCCGCGGATCTCGGCGTCGCTCTGGCCGGCCCGCAACCGGGTGCGGATCTCCTCCTTCACCGCACCGGCGGCCTTGGCATCCGACTCGGCCGCCGACAGCGACCGGCACGTCGGGCAGCGCACCTCCGAGGCGATGGCGTTGACCCGATCGGCCTCGGTGCGGGGCGAGCGCGACCCCGACGCGCCCACGGCCAACGACAGCGCCAGCACGACCAACATCAACCCCCACGGCGCCCACCGCCTCACGGCGACGACCCTTCGGCCTGGGCCAGCAATCGATCGAGCCCGGTGTCGGTCACCTGACCGACGTACTTGGCCAGGACGGTGCCGTCGGGCCCGACGACGTACGACTCGGGCGGCCCCCGCACGCCGAAGTCGAGGGCGACCTTGCCGCTGACGTCCTCGATCACCGGCCAGTTGCCGCCCCGCTTGGCGAAGAACGTGCGGGCGTTGGCGGGCTCGTCGTCGAACAGCACGGCCACGATCGAGGCGTCGCCGGTCGAGCGGTGGCGCTCGGCGAAACGCATCAGGTCGTCGTGCTCCTGGAGGCAAGGCGTACACCACGTGGCGAAGAAGTTGACGACGACGTACCGGCCACGCAACGACGACAGCCGAACCGTCGAACCGTCGAGGCCGGTGCCGATCACCTCGGGCGCGGGCTTGCCGACGAGCGGGCTCTTGGCCAACGTGTTCTGGGCCGGCTCACGGGTCGCCAGCACCGCGACCAAGGCGACGAGCACCGACCCGAGGGCCAGCGCGATCCACTTGCTCATCCGACCGGAACCGCCACCCGCTCCTCGACCGGCGCCGACACCGGTGACGTCGGCCGGCGACGTCGCCCGGGCGCGGCGGCCATCACCGTCCCCAGGGCCAGCAGCCCGCCGCCGATCCAGAGCCACACGACCAGCGGCTGCACGTTGACGCCGATGAGGGCGGGCCCGCCGGCGGCCGTGGGCGCGGCCAGCAACGTGAGATACACGTCCTCGCGCAGGCCGGTACGAACCGACGGCGTGCCGATCGACTGGGTGGCGAACGGGTAGTTCGACAGCGCCGGCCGGTACACGCCGCCGCCGTCGATGCGGACCGCCGCCTCGATCGACGTGCGGTTCGGGTGCTTGACCGTGGCGCTGCCCTCGTACCGCAACGTGTGGCCGAGGACGTGGGCCGACTCGCCCGGCCGCAACCGCACCTCGGCCCGGGCGCCGTAGGCCTGGCTGGCGGCGAAGGCCACCGCGATCACGATCACGCCGAGGTGTACGACCATGCCGCCGTTGGTGCGGCCGACGAGCCCACGCCAACCTTGGCGGCGCGTGGCCAGAACCAACTGGCGCACGGCCGAGCCGCCCGCGAACCCGGCGAGGCCGAAGGCCAGCAACGGCGCCAAGCCCCGGGCGCCGGTCAGCACCGAGAAGGCGACCACCAACGTGCCCGCCCACGCCGGCCACTGCAGCCGGTGGCGCAGCGTCTCGCCCGACGCCTTGCGCCACGGCAGCACCGGCGCCACCGCCATGAGGAACAGCAGCGCAAGACCGATCGGCATCGTCATGCGGTCGAAGTAGGGCCGCCCGACGGAAATGCGGGAACCGTTCAACGCCTCGACGATCAACGGGAACACGGTGCCTAGCAGCACGATGAAGGCGAAGGCGGCGAACAGGACGTTGTTGGCCAGGAACGCACCTTCACGCGACAGCGGCGAGTCGATCGAGCCGGGCGAGCGCAGCTTGTCGCCCCGCCACCCGATGAGCCCGAGGACCACGACCACGACCACGCCGAAGAACGTGAGGATCACCGGCCCGATGGCCGACTCGGTGAAGGCGTGTACCGAGTCGAGCACGCCGGAACGGGTGAGGAACGTGCCCAGGATCGTCAGCGAGAAGGTGGCCACCAGCAGCGACAGGTTCCAGACCCGCAGCATCCCCCGCCGCTCCTGGACCATCACCGAATGGAGGTAGGCGGTGCCGGTGATCCACGGGAGGAAGGAGGCGTTCTCGACCGGGTCCCACGCCCAGAAGCCGCCCCACCCCAGCACCTCGTAGCTCCACCACGCGCCGAGGACGATGCCGATCGAGAGGAAGCCCCACGCGAACAACGTCCACCGCCTGGTCTCGACCAGCCACCCCTCGCCGACCCGGCCGGTCACCAGCGCGGCCACGGCGAAGGCGAAGGGGATGGTGAAGCCGACGTACCCGAGGTAGAGCATCGGTGGATGGATCGCCATCAGCGGGTGGTTCTGCAGCAGCGGGTTGGGCCCGGGGCCGTCGGCCGGGATCAGCCCGTGTACCGCCTTGAACGGGTTGGCCGGCCCCAGCATCAATCCGAAGAAGAAGGCCGCGACCACGAAGGCGGTGAGCAGCGCCCAACCCACCAACGGGTCGCGCACCCGGTCGCGGAAGTGCCACGTCATCACCGCGATGTAGCCGGCGAGCACGATCCCCCAGAGCAGGATCGAGCCCTCGAGCGCGGCCCACATGGTGGCGACCTTGTAGAGCAACGGCGTCGCGCGCGCCGAGTTCTCGGCCACGTACGCCAGCGAGAAGTCGTTGGAGAGGAGCGCCCGTTCCATGACGCCGACGGCGGCCACCGCCGAGCCGAGGATCACCCAGGTGAAGCGGGTCGCGCCCTCACGCAGCAGCGGCCTCCGGCGAACCAGGCCGACGGCCATCATCACCACGCCGGTCACGGCGGCGACGAAGGCGCAGACGACCGCGCCTTGGCCCAGGGCGGCGTTCACTTGCCGACGTAGTCGGTGACGCGGCCCGGGTTCTTCTGCCGGTACTCGCTGGTGTGCTTCACCATGATCCGGTCGCTCTCGTAGACGTTGCCCTGCCAATGGCCTTCGAGGACGACGGGGATGTCGGGCTTGAACAGTTCGGGCGGGTCGCCGTGGTGGACGACGTCGACCCGTTCGCCGGCGCTGATGATCTGGAAGCGCACGCCGTCGCCGACCTGCTCGACCGGCGCCAGCACCAGGCCTTCGACCCGGAAGCGCTTGGTGCCGAGCTGTTGCTTCTGGGCCACGGCTTCGTCGGCGGTCTTGAAATAGACGGTGGCGTCGCCCAGGCCCTTGTACATGAGGAAACCGATGGCGCCGACGACGACGAGCGCGACCGCGGCGATACGCCACCTGGTCGAGTTCGGCGCTGCCGGCCGGACCCGGGGTGCGGGGGCGGTGGCCGTCATCGGGCCCTCTTCTTCAGGGCCCGCTCGCGCATGGCCAAGCGGGCGGCGTAGGCGGCGAGGGCGACGACGGTGAGGCCGTAGCCGGCGTACACGTAACTCACGCGGGCACGCCTTCCCGCCGGCGGGCTTCGATGGCCGCGGCCAGGCCGGCGTCGTCGATCTCGTCGGCGAGCACCTCGAGCTGGAACCGGCGGGCGAGGAGGTAGGCGAAGACCAACGTCATAGCCACGAAGCCGACGAGCATGGCCTGGATGTACTGGCCGTCGAGGTGGCTCGCGGGCGAGATGTTGGCCAGCGATCGCCCCTGGTGGAGCGTGCGCCACCACGTGACCGCGAAATGGTTCACCGGGATGACGACCACGGCCGACAGGCCGGCGATGGCGCTGACGAGGGCCCGGCGCTCGCCGTCGACCGAAACCCGGCGCAGGGCGACGTAACCGAGCAGCAGGGCGAGCATCAGCGCCGACAGCGTGAGGCGCGCGTCCCACACCCACCACACGCCCCACGTCGGCCGGCCCCAGATCGAGCCCGTCGCCAGCATGAGGGCGGTGAACACGACGCCGACTTCGGCGCCGGCCGCGGCGAGCCGGTCCCAGCGGCGGTGACGGGTGGCCGGCCAGAGGTAGAGCGCGCTGCCGAGGGCCATCACGCCGAAGGCGAGGTACGCGACCCACGCGATCGCCGGGTGGATGGCGATGAGGCGGGCGTACTGGTGCTGCTCCTCGGTGGGCGGGAGGCGCAGGCCGAGCACGAGCGTGAGCGCGAGCGATGCGGCCGCGGCCACGCCGAGCAAGCGGATCTTCATGCGTCCTCCAGCAATGGGCCGAACGCCACCGCGCCGACGGCGAGGTAGATCGCGGCGAAGGCACCCAGCAGGCGCACCCACGGCCAACCGCTGTCGGCCGTCGAGCCAAGGGCGGCTTCGGTGGCCCTGGTCGCGGCCAGCACCACGGGCGCGACCACCGGCAACAACAGCAGCGGCAGCAACGTCTCGCGCACCCTGGCCCCGGCGGCGAGCACGCCGTAGATCGTGCCGGCGGCGGCCAGCCCGATCGTCGCGGCCACGCAGGTGATGGCCAGCAGCACAGCGCCGTGGAGGTCGGCGTTGTAGAGGAAGACGACGCCCAGGCCGAGCAGGCCTTCGAGGACGACGAGCTCGACCGCGACCGCGGCCGCCTTGCCAAGGAAGATGCCGGCGGGGTCGAGGCCGGAAAGCCGCAACCCGTCGCGGGCGCCGTCGGCCGACTCGACGGCGAAGCTGCGCTGCACCGCGAGCAGGGCGCTGAAGGTGACGGCCAGCCAGAAGAGGCCGGCGGCCGCTCTCGTCAGCAAGCCGCGGTCGGGTTCGAGGGCGAAGGCGAACAGCACGAGCACCAGCACGGCGAAGGGCGCGATCTGGTTCAGGGTGACGCGGGACCTGACCTCGATGAGGAGGTCTTTGCCGGCGACGAGGGCGGCGTCGCGGACCATCACGATCGCCCGCTCGTCACGAACGGCTGGATGGCGTGGACCTGGCCGCCGACGACGGTGAGCTGGCGTCCGGCGATGGCGTTGGCCCGGTCGAGCTCGTGGGACGCGAACACCACGGTCGCCCCAGTGGCCGCGGCCTCGGTGACCAGCTCGTCGACCAGGTCCCGGCCGGCGGCGTCGATGCCGGCGTGGGGTTCGTCGAGCAGCCACAGCTCGGGGCGCCTGGCCACCAGGACGGCGAGGGCGGTGCGGCGACGCTGGCCGGCCGAGAGGCGGGCCACGGCCACGTCACGCAGGCGGCCGTCGAGGCCGAGGCGATCGAGCGCGGGCTCCACCGCGCCCACACCCACGCCCGCGGCCCGGACCGCGAAGCGGACGTTGTCCTCCACCGTCAGCTCTTCGTACAGGAAGCTGGTGTGGCCGAGCAGCCCGACCGAGCGGCGCAGGCGGCGGCGATCCTTGGTGAGGTCGTGGCCCAGGACCTCGGCCTCCCCCTCGACGATCGCCAGCAGGCCGGCGAGGGCGCGCAGCAACGTGCTCTTGCCGGCCCCGTTCGGCCCCGACAGGTGGACGATCTCCCCTCGCTCGACGAGGAGGTCGGCACCGGCGAGGGCGGGGAACCGGCCGAGCAGGACGACGGCACGGGACAAGCAGACGGCAGGCGCCATGGGACGGCGTCCATCGTACGGGTGTGTGAGACGGAAGTACCACCCGGCGGTACGGTGCCTGGATCATGAAGTGGGACGGCCGGCGGATCGTCGCCGCCATCGGGAGGACGTGCATCGCCTCGGGCGTGCTGATCCTGCTGTTCGTGGCCTACCAGCTCTGGGGCACCGGGCTGGCCGAGTCGAGGAGCCAGGACCGGCTGCGCTCCGATTTCCTCGACGTGATCGAGGCCCCGCCGCCCTCGACGGTCCCCGGCGAGACCACCACCACCGCCGCCGGGCCCCCGCCCGCCCCCGCCGGCGACGCCGTGGCCATCATCCGCATCCCCAAGATCGGGGTCGAGAAGGCGGTGGTCGAGGGGGTATCGGTGGCCGCCCTCAAGCAGGGACCTGGCCACTACCCGACCACGCCCCTGCCCGGCCAGCCGGGCAACGCCGCCATCGCCGGCCACCGCACGACCTACGGTGCGCCCTTCTTCCGCCTCGACGAGCTGGCCGTCGGCGACCCGATCCTGGTCACGACCCGCCAGGGCGAGTTCACCTACGAGGTTCGCGACACCCACGTGGTCAAGCCCACGGCCAACGAGGTCCTCGACCCCAGCCCCGACAACCTCCTCACGCTGACGACCTGCAACCCGCGTTTCAGCGCGAGCCAGCGGTTGGTCGTGGTGGCCGCCCTCACCGAGACGCCCGCGGCCGCGCCGCCCACGACCACGCCGGCGCCCTCCGAGAACCCCGGTACCGGGGCCAAGCCGGGGCTGGCCGGCGAGGCCAGCATCTCGGGCGAGCGGGCGGCCAAGCTGCCGGCGGTGCTGTGGGGGCTGCTCGCGGCCTTCGTCTGGCTGGTCACGTGGCTGCTGTCGAGGCGCTGGGGCCGGCTCACCGCCTACGCCATGGGCACGCCCGTCTTCCTCGTGGTCCTGTTCGTCTTCTTCGAGAACTTCGCCCGGCTGCTGCCGGCCAACGTCTAGGCCCGACTAGATGTTGGCCAGGCGGGTGAGGCCGAGGTCTTCCATCAGGCGGACGAGACGGATCGAGATCTCGCCCAGGCGGTTCGTCAGCAGCAGCACGCCGAACACCACCAGGAACCCCCCGGAGACGGCGTTCAACATGCCGTAGTGACGCTTCACCCAGCCGAACACGCGGGCGAGGCGGGCGAAGCCGAGGCCGGCGGCGACGAAGGGCACGCCCAGGCCGAGGGAGTAGGCCAGCAGCAGGAGGATGCCCCGCCCGAGGGTCGCCTGGGTGGCGGCGGTGGCCAGCACGACCGAGAGAATCGGGCCGATGCAGGGCGTCCATCCGAAGGCGAAGGCCATGCCCATCACCGGCGGGGCGTAGACGCCGAGGGTGCTGGGCAGCACGTGGAAGCGGCGTTCCCGCTGCAGCATCCCGGGC
>JAXDPV010000040.1:0-11297 GCA_034668185.1 Actinomycetota bacterium | reverse complement strand
AACGGTGGTGGTGGCGGGGCCGTACCCGACGATGCCGGGGCCCGAGACCGCGGCCACGTTCCGGTTGGTGCGGTCGCTGGTGGCCAACGGCGACGAGGTGATGGTGGTGTCGCCGTCGCCGTCGGCCGCGCACCACCACGCCGACCCGGGCGGGCCGAGGGGCGCGGCCCGGCTGGCCCGCCTGGCCAACGGGGTCGACCGGCTGATCGTCAGGCTCGACGCCGCCGCCCTCGGCGCGGGGGCCGACCCCCGGCGCCTGCTGCCGGGCCGGCTCGGCATCAGCGCGGCCCTACGCCGAGCCCGCAGGGCCGAGGTGCGGCTCGACCGCGTGCCCTCGACCGTCGGCACCGGCTTTGCCAAGCTCGTGCTCGGGCCCGCGGCCGCGGTGGTCGTCTCCACCGAAGAGGAACGGGCCGCGCTGGTGGCCGCCGGCGTCGACGAGGCCAAGGTCGCGGTCGACCCCGAACCCGAGGCCGACGCCCAGGCTTCGATCAGGCGGGCGTCGTCGGGCCCGGTCGCATCGAAGTCGGTGAACGAACTGCAAGCCGTGATCCGCGAGTGGGCCGCGGCCGAGCGGGCCGCGGGCAAGCGGGTGGCGGCCAGGGCCGAGGGCGAGGCGTCCCTCCCACTGCGCCACCTCGTGCGCATGGAGCCGGCCCGCCCCCGCTCCCAGAAGCCCGGGGGCAAGGTCGTCAAGCGGTTGGTGGCCAAGCTGACGGCGTGGCAGTTCGACAACGTCATCGGCCACGTGAACCGGCTGCACCAGGCCACCATCGAGGCCCTGGAAAACCTCGAAGCTCAGCGCGACGAGGACGACACCACGACTTCGTAGAGGTCTTGCGCCGCCCGGGCGAACGAGCGCGACGCCGCGTGGGCCGCCGCTGCCATACCCATTGCCTGGCGCCGGTCGCGCGAGCCGAGCACGCCCCGGATGACCGAGGCCAGGTCGAAGGCGTCGACGTCGGGCGCGACCGCCGCCACCGCGCCGGAAGGCAGCTCGCGGTTGGCTCCGATGCCGGTGACGATCGTCGGCAACCCCGCGGCCAGGCAATCGCCGATGGCCGCGCTCGACTCGCCGTTGGTCGAGGCCCGGAGTTGCACCGCCAGCCACGCCCGGTCGAGCCAGCGGGCGTACACCGCAGCGTCGACCTCGCCGCACACCTCGACCCGCGACCCGATGCCGACGTCGTCGGCCCGGCGGGCGATGGCGGCCCTGTCCTCGGCGCCGGCGGGTCCGACGAACACCAGCCTGGCGTCGCCTGGCGCGGCCGCGGCGAAGGCCTCGACCAGCAGCGGCCCCTGCTTCGAACGGTTGACGACGCCGAAGCTGGCCACCACCGGCGGCCCCGGCCGTTCGAGGGGCGGGGTCGGGTCGTCCAGCGGTGACGTGCCCATGGCGAAGCCGACGGAAGCGATGCGGTCGCGGTCGCCCGGCCGAGCATCGAGGCGGGCCAGGTTGGCGGCGAAGGTGGAAGTGGTGAGGAAGCGGGTGCTGGCGCCGATGGCCTCGCGCGCCATGGCCAGGCCCCACCGCTCGACCTGCTCGAAGGAGACGGCGTCGCCGTACATGCGGGCGGCGGCGGCGTCGAGCTGGCCGGGCGCCACCACCGCTGGGTGCTGCCATTGGGCGAAGCGGTAGAGGTTCGACAACCGGACGTCGTGGGCCAGCACGATCCCACGCCGGCGCAACAGCGACGCCAACGAACCCGTGTGGAACTCGCTGTTGCCCAGCGAATAGACGACGGCGTCGTAGGCACCGGCGAAGGCCTCGACCCGCGCCAACGCCCCCAGCGGGCGGACGGTGAGGCCGTCGGGCGCGGCCGGGTGCACGATGGCGTCGCGCTGGTGGGGCGGCCCGTCGACATAGACGTCGACCTCGACGAGATCGCGCAACGCCGCCAGCAACCGCACGCTGTAGGCCGCCACCCCGGTGGCTTGCGGTGGCAACGGCGTGGTGAACGCGATCCGGGTCACGGCTCCATCACCGACTCATACGCCGACAACGTCTCGCGGGCCACGTCGGCCCACGTGCGGGGCGGGCGCGCCGCCCACGCCCGCAACCGGTCGCGGTGGTGACGGTCGGTCAAGGCCCGCTCGATGGCCCGGGCGATGGCCGAAGGATCGGTCGGGTCGAACAAGGCATCGGTCGGCAACAGCTCGGGCAGCGACGTGCGGTCGGATGCGATGGCCGGCGTCCCGCACGCCAGCGCCTCGGCCACCGGCAACCCGAAGCCCTCGGCCAACGAAGGGAAGACGAAGAGGTCGGCGCCGCGATAGAGGTCGACGAGCGTCGGCTCGGGGACCCACCCCGTCACCACCAACCCACGACCGAAGCCCAACTGCTCGGCCCGCACCTCGAAGTGGTTGCGCTGCAACGGCGGCACGTGGCAGGCGAGCACGAGCTTCCACCGCTTGCGCACCGACGCCGGCAACTTGGCCCACCCCTCGAGCAGGCCCTCGACGTTCTTCCGCCCGTCGCTCCCGCCGGTGTAGAGCACGTAGCGATCGGCCGGCAGCGCGCCGACCACCGCGCCGGGGCGGAAGCCGGCCGACGGCGCCAGCTCCACGGCCCGCACCCGCGACTCGCGCACCCCCAACACCCGGGCGACCTCCAGCGAGACGTGCTCGGAGATGGCCAGCACCAGGTCGGCCTGGCGCACCAGCTCGTGGCGCGCCCGGTACCGCCGCCGCAGGCCCGGGTCCTCGAGGTAGACGTCGGCCATGGTCTCGGGGATGAGGTCGAACAACGTCACCGCCAACGGCAACCCGCGGGCCGACGGGGGCAGCAAGCGGTCGACGCCGATCGACAGCTCGTAGGGCGAGGCCACGTGCAGCAACCCACCGCCGTCGTAAGCCGAAGGCGCATCGACGAAGGCGATCTTGCCGCTGGCCACCAAGGGCTCGACGCCGCCGGGCGGTGGCAGGTCGGGGTTCACCAGGTACCGACCCATCAGCGAAGGCGACATCGCCTCCAAGGCCGACGCCAGCTCGACCACGTACCTGGCCACGCCCCGCTCGCGATGGTCGAGGCTCTGGGCGCCCTGCAGGTCGAAGAGGACGGCGCCGGCGGTCAAAGCCGCGAGCGCAGCTCGGCCACCTCGGCCCGCAGCTCGGCCACGGCGTCGTTCAGCCCGGCCAGCGCCCGACCGAGCATGGCGGCCACCTCGTTGGAGGCGTCGAGGTCGTCGGTGATGATGCGCTGCACCTCGACCGTGGCCCGCCGCACTTCCTCGATCTGCACCGACAGGTCGTCGATGCGCCCGCTGGTCACGTCCTCGACGTGCTGGCGGATCTGGCGGTTCAACGGCCGCAGCATCGAGCGCAGGCCGGCCACGTCAGTCGCCCTCCCCGACCACGACCTCGATCGGTAGGGCCACCAGGCCTTCGTCGCGCCCGCCGGCGGCCACCTCGAACCGCCGCTTCTGCTCCCAGTGGTCGTACACCAACCCGCCGATCGTGTGGGCGCCCACGGTGAGCCCGTAGGTGCCGTCGAGCAAGGGTACGTTGCCGAGCTCGAACCGCACCCGCTTGCGCCCCGACACCGTGCCCAGGTCGGCGCCCTTGAGCGAGCTGTTGGTTCCGTAGATGTACTGCCCCATGGGCCCGTACACCGCGATGCCGATGACGACGTCGCTGACGGGCTCCTCGGCGGAAAGGTGGACGTCGAACGAGAGCGGCTCGCCCGGTCGCACGTTGTGGCGATCGGCTTCCGGATAACGGATCTCGACCTCGTCGATCTTCACCTTGCCCCACAACGGCGACAGCTCCGAGCGGGCCACGTCGAGGCCGACCTCGGCCGCCGAGGTCACGCCCGACATCAACCGCTCGCGGAACTCACGGATGACGTCGTTGGGGTCGCCCTCGATCACCAACCGGCCGTGGTCCAACGCCGCCGCCCGATCGCACATCTGGCGGACGAGGTCGGCGGCGTGGGTGACGACCACGATCGTGCGCCCCTCGGCCTGGAACGTGCGCACCTTGTCGAGGCACTTGCGCTGGAACGACTCGTCGCCCACGGCCAGCACCTCGTCGACCAAGAGGATCTCGGGATCGACGTGGACCGCGGTGGCGAAGCCGAGGCGGATGTACATGCCCGAGGAGTAGTGCTTCACCGGCGTGTCGATGAAGCGTTCGAGCTCGGCGAAGGCCACGATCTCGTCGAACACCCGGTCGACGAAGCCCTTCTTCAGCCCGAGGATGGAGGCGTTCAGGTAGACGTTCTCCCGCCCGGTGAGGTCGGGCTGGAAGCCGGCGCCGAGCTCGAGCAGCGCGGCCAGCCGGCCCACGGTGCGGACGGTGCCGTTGGTCGGCTGGAGGATGCCGGCCACGCACTTGAGCAACGTGCTCTTGCCCGAGCCGTTGTGGCCGAGCAGGCCCATGGTCGTGCCCGCCTCGATGCGCAGGCTGACGTCGTCGAGGGCGCGGAACTCCTCGTGGGGAACCCGCCCGAAGTGGATGGCGCGTTCCTTCACCGACGTGTACTTCTCGCGGTAGATCTTGAAGACCTTGGAGACGTTCTCGATCTCGACGGCGGCGGCCATGGCCGGGGTCAGAGCTCCTCGGTGAAGTTGCCCTCGAGCCGGCGGAAGACGCCGAGCGAAAGGGCGACGAGGCCGAGGCTGGCCACCAGCACGATGGCCACGTTGCGGGCGTACCACCAGTAGGGAAAGGAGTGGACGACGCTGCTGTAGTCGCCGTAGATCGCCCGCTGGAACACGAGGACCACCGGCGTCACCGGGTTCAGCAGGTAGAGCCACGAGAAGCGCCCGAGCTTCGAGGCGATGAGGTCGTAGCTGTAGACGATGGGCGAGCAGAAGAACCACGGCAGCAGCGCGATCTCCACGAAGTGCTGCATGTCCCGGAGGTACACGTTGGCGGCGGCGGTGAAGAGTGAGAGGGCGGCGCAGAACAGCAGCAGCGCGATCAGGGCGATCGGGAGCAGCGGCAGGAACCTCCACTCGACCGGATGGCGGAAGGCCAGCAGGGCCAGCACCATGACGATGCTCTGCAGGAAGAAGTGGACGAGGGCGGCGCCGATGGCCGACAGCGGCAGCACCTCCCTCGGGAACCACACCTTGTTAACGATGCCGGCGTTGCCCACCACCGAGTTGGTGGCCGACAGCAAGCCGACGTTGAACAGGTTCCACACCAGCAGGCCCGACAGCAGGTAGATCGGGAAGCGGGGGATGCCGCTGCCGAGCAGCACCGAGAACACGAAGTAGTAGACGACGAGGAGCATCGCCGGGTTCAGCAACGACCACAGGAAGCCGAGGACGCTCGACTTGTAGCGAACCTTCAGGTCCTTGCGGACGAGGTTCACCAACAACTCCCGGTAGCGGAAGATGTCGCGTACCCGCGTGCCGAGATGACCCCGAGGCGTGATGGTCCGGGTGGACAGTGGAAGATCGGTCATAACGGGGTTCTCAACCCTAGCCTGGGAGCCCTCCAAGCAGGCAGTAGCGTCGGCGGGCCATGAAGGTCGCCTTCGACGCCACCCCGCTGGTCGGGCCGGGCACCGGCGTGGCCACCTTCACCAGGGGCGCACGCTCGGCGTTGTCGGCGCGCCCCGACATCGACCTGGTCGACTTCGCCATGACGGTGCGGGGCCGTTCCGAGACGGGGATGCGCTGGCCCATGCCGGCCGGGCTTTTGCAGCGGGTGTGGGCCAAGGCCGAGGTGGCGCCGGTGGAGTGGTGGACGGGGCCCGTCGACGTGGTCCACGGGACCAACTTCGTCGTGCCCCCGAGCCGGCGGCGGCGGGCGGCGGCGGTGGTGACGGTCTACGACCTGACCGCGCTGCGCTTTCCCGAGCTGTGCTCGCCCGCGAGCCTTCGCTACCCCGACCTGGTGCGGGCCGCGGTCAGCCGGGGCGCGTGGGTACACGTGCTGGCCCGGGCCATCGGCGACGAGGTGGTCGAGCGCTTGGGCGTGCCTTCCGAGCGGGTGCGGGTGGTTCCTTCCGGCGTCGATCCCGCGGTCGGTGGCGATGCGATCGCGGGCCGATCGTTGGCCGGTTGCGACCGTTACGTCCTGGCCCTCGGGACGGTCGAGCCCCGCAAGGACCTGCCCTCGTTGGTGCGGGCCTTCGACCGGCTGGCCGCGTCCCGTCCCGACCTCGGGCTGGTGGTCGCCGGCCCCGACGGTTGGGGCACCGAGTCGTTCGCCGGCGCGGTCGCGCTGGCCCGCCACGGAGATCGCGTGCGCCGCCTCGGGTGGGTCGACGACTCGACCCGCGCCGACCTGCTCGCGGGCGCGGCCGCGCTGGCGGTGCCTTCGGTCTACGAAGGCTTCGGCTATCCCGCGTTGGAAGCCATGTCGGCGGGGACGCCGGTGGTGGCGTCGTCGGCCGGCTCGCTGCCCGAGGTCGTGGGCGACGCCGGCGTGCTGGTGCCGCCAGGCGACATCGACGCGCTGACCGACGCGCTGGCCGGCGTGATCGACGGCGACCCGAGCGAATGGCGGGCCAAGGGCATGGCCAACGCCGCCCGCTTCGAGTGGAAGGCGTGCGCTTCCGGCCTCGTCGAGTTGTACGGGGACGCCATCACATGGACGTGACCATCGTGGTCGAGCAGTTGCGGCGGGAGAAGGCGGGCGGCATCGTCACCTACGCCACCGGCTTGTTGCAGGGCCTTCGCCAGATGGGCGCGGACGCGCCGGCGATCACCCTGCACGCCAGCCGGGGCGAGCCCATTCACGGCTTCGATTACCCGCTGGTGACCTCGCACCTGCCCGGCCGGTTGCTCACCCGGGCGTGGGACCGCGGTCTGGTGGGCACGCCGGGCGCGGCCGACGTCGTCCACGCCACCTCGCTCGCCTTCCCGTCGCCCTCGAAGGGCCCGCCCATGGCGGTCATGGCCCACGACCTGGCCTGGCGCGAAGTACCCGACGCCTACCCGGCGAGGGGCCGCCGATGGCACGAGGCCGCGCTGCAACGGGCGATCGAGGGATCACGTGCCCTCATCGTCCCGGCCACCCAAGCGGCCGACGCGTTGCTCGCGGCCGGCGCGCCCGCGGCCCGGGTCCACGTCATCGAGGAGGGCGCCGACCACCTCCCGCCGGCCGATGTCGACGGCGCCCAACGGTTGCTCGACCGGCTCGGCGTGCGCACCGACTTCCTCCTCACCGTGGGTACGTTGCAACCCCGCAAGAACCTGCGGCGGTTGGTCGAGGCCTATGCGCTGGCCCGCCACGAGCTCCCCGAGCCGTGGCCCCTCGTGGTCGTCGGCCAGAAGGGTTGGGGCGACGGCGGCGCCGACGAGGTGCCTTCCGGTGTGGTCCTCGCCGGCGAGGTTCGGGGCGCCGAGCTCAGCGGCCTGTACCGCAAGGCCCGCTGCCTCGCCTACGTGCCCCTGGCCGAGGGCTTCGGCCTGCCGCCGGTCGAGGCCATGCGGGAATGCACGCCGGTGGTCGCCAGCCCGGTGCCCTCGACCAAGGGGGCGGCCCTCGAAGTCGATCCGCTCGACGTGGCGGCCATGGCCAAGGCGTTGGTGCAGGCCGCGGCCGACGATCGCATCCGCTCCGAGCTCGTCACCGCCGGGCTGTTGCGGGCCGGCGAGCTGACGTGGGAAGCGGCCGCGCGCCACCACGTCGAGGTGTGGCAGGGGATCGCCAGGTGAGCGGCGTGCGGGTCGGCATCGACGTGAGTGCCATCCCCGACGAACCCAGGGGCGCGGGCCGGTACGTGGTCGAGCTGGTGCGGGCGCTGCACGCCAGGGGCGCGGTCGACCTCCACCTCTCGACCAGGCGGGCCGACGGCGGGCGCTGGTCGGCGCTGGCGCCAACCGCCGACGTGCGGGCGGTGGTGCCCGATGGCCGGGCCCGGCGGCTGGCGTGGGAGCAGGTCGTCGCGCCCCGCTTCGTCGACAAGTGGGGGATCGACGTCCACCACGGGCCGCATTACACGACGCCCGAGGTGGCCAAGGTGGCGAAGGTGGTAACCGTCCACGACCTCACGTTCTTCGACCATCCCGAGTGGCACGAGAAGGTCAAGGTGTCGGTGTTCAAGCGGGCCATCCGGGTGGCCACGCAGGTGGCCGACGCCGTCGTGTGCGTGAGCGCCCCGACCGCCCGCCGCCTCGAAGAGTTGCTCGACCCGCAATGCGAGGTCGTCGTCATCCCCCACGGCCTCGACCACGGGTCGTTCACGGCCACGCCCGACGACGGCGACGCCGATCGGTTGGCGCTCCTCGGCGTGCGGGCGCCGTACCTCGTCTTCGTCGGGACCCTCGAACCCCGCAAGGACGTGGCCACGTTGGTGGCCGCCTTCGACCGGCTCGCGCCGACGCACCCCGACCTCCAACTGGTGATCGCCGGGGGCAAGGGTTGGGGCAACGAGCGCTTCGACAAGGCGGTGGCCGCCAGCCCGTTCGCCGACCGCATCGTCCGCACCGGCTACGTCGACGACGCCGCCATCCCGGCGTTGCTGCGGGGCGCGGCCGCGGCCGTCTATCCCGCATTGGTCGAAGGCTTCGGCCTGCCCGCGCTGGAAGCGTTGGCGTGCGGCGCGCCCCTCGTCACCACCGCCGGTTCGGTGATGGAGGAGGTCGCCGCGGGCGCGGCGTGGCTCGCGCCGCCGGGTGACGCCGCCGGTCTTGCCGAGGTGTTGGACGGCGTGCTCGCCGACGCCGGCAACGAACGCCGGGCCCGTGGCCTCGAGGTGGCTGCGGGCTACACGTGGGACGCCACCGCCGCCGCCCACGAAGCCGTCTACCAGAGCGTGGCCGAGGCCGGCCGCCGCCGTCGGTAGGGTTCGAGCCGTGCGTGCGTTGGTGACCGGAGGGCGGGGGTTCGTGGGCACCTGGCTCGCGTCCCACCTCGCCGGGGCCGGCGACGACGTGGTCGTGACCGGGGAGGAGGTCGACGTCACCGACGCCGACGCCGTCCGCAAGTCGCTGGCCGACATCGCTCCTGAAGCGGTGTATCACCTCGCCGGCTGGGCCCACGTGGGCTCGTCGTGGGAGGAGCCGGCGGCCGCGTTCCAGGTCAACGCCGCGGGCACGGTCCACGTGCTCGACGCCGCCCGCCGCCTGGCCTCGCCGCCGCGCGTCCTCGTCGTCAGCTCGGCCGAGGTCTACGGCACGGTCCGGCCCGACCAGCTACCGCTCACCGAGGACACGCCGGTGTCGCCGGTCTCGCCCTACGCCGCCAGCAAGGTCGCGGCCGAGGTCGCGGCCCGCCAGGCGTTCCTCGGCTACGGCCTGCCGGTGGTGGTGGCGCGCCCGTTCAACCACATCGGGCCCGGGCAGTCGCCGACGTTCGTGGTCTCCGCCCTCGCCCGACGCATCGTCGAGGCCGAACGCTCGGGGGCGACCGTCCTCGAGATGGGCAACCCCACGCCCCGGCGCGATCTCACCGACGTGCGCGATGTCGTGCGGGCCTACCGCCTCATGGTCGAGCGGGCCGAGCCGGGCGAGACCTACAACGTGTGTACCGGCGACGACGTCGTCATCGGCGACCTGGCCCGCCGGCTCATCGAGCTCTCGGGTGTCGACCTCGAGCTGAACGCCGGCACCGTCGAGCTCCGGCCCATCGACGTGCCCGTGTTGCGGGGCGACGGTTCACGGTTGACCGCGGCCACCGGCTGGCGCCCCGAGATCCCGCTCGACCAGACCCTGGCCGACGTCCTCGCCTACTGGCGCGCGCAGTAGAGAAAGAGAGAAGCGGGCCCCGAAAGGCCCGCTTCGCTCTTGCTGGGGGGATGGTGGAGAAGGGTCAGGCGGCGGTGCTGAGGCGGGCCCTGAGCTGCTCGCCGGCTTCCTTGGCGGTGGTGCGGGCCTGCTTGAAGTACTCGCGGGCCTGCTCGGGGAGGCGCTCCTCGATCTGGTCGAGGGAGGTCTCGACGGCCTCGACGACCGGCTTCGAGCGCTCTTCGAATTCGGCCGCGGCCTTGGCCAGTTGCTCACGGAGCTGGGTCCCGGAGGTGCCGAACTGCTTCTCGAGCTCGCGCCGGCGGACCTGGGCCTTCTGGACGGCGATGACGCCGAAGCCGACGGCCACGTAGGCCGCATCCTTGAGGGTCTTGGCGAAGTCGTTCACGGTGGTGTTCTCGGACATGCTTGCCACTATACGTTGATCCATAAACAATTGCAAGCACTTGGCCGGCGCTAGCGTGACCCGCCTGATGGAAGCGGTCGACGACAGCGCGGCGCCGACGGCCGTCCCCCCGGTCGTGGCCGTGGTCGTGACCGCCAACGCCGGGCCGTGGCTGGAAGAGGCCATCGCGGCCCTGGCCGCCCAGGACTACCCCAACCTCTCGGTACTGGTCATCGACGCCGCCAGCGAGGTCGACCCGACCCCCCGCATCGCCGCCGTCCTGCCCTCGGCCTACGTCCGCCGCCTCGACGCCAACCCGGGTTACGCCGGCGCGGCCAACGACGTCATCGGCGTTGTGGAGGGGGCCTCGCACTACGTCTTCCTCCACGACGACGCCGCTCCCGATCCCGACGCCATCCGGCTCATGGTGGAGGAGGCCTTCCGCTCCAACGCCGGGATCGTGGCCCCCAAGCTCGTCGAGTGGGACGACCCCATGCAGTTGCTCGCGGTCGGGGCCTCGGCCGACAAGGCCGGCGTCGTCCGCCCGTACGGCCGCCACGAGCTCGACCAGGAACAGCACGACGCCGTGCGGGACGTGTTCGTCGCCCCCGGCGGATGCACGTTGGTCAGGGCCGACCTGTTCGAATCCCTCGGCGGGTTCGACGCCGGCATCGAGCTGTTCGGCGAAGACCTCGACCTGTCGTGGCGGGCCCAGGTCGTCGGCGCCCGTGTCGTCGTCGCGCCCGGTGCGCGGGTGCGCCATCGCGAGGCCGGCGTGCGGGGCGAGCGCGAGCTCGAGATCGGCACGACCACCGGCGAGCTGCCCGAGCGGGTCGCCCGCCTCCAGCTACGCCACCGCTTGCGGGCGGTGTTGAAGAACTACTCGCCCGTCCACCTCCTGCGGGTGCTGCCCCAGTTGATCGCCCTCACCACCGGCGAGGCGGTGATGGCGTTGTTCTCCGGGCAACGGCGGTTGGCGGGCGCGCTCACCGACGCGTGGCGTTGGAACTTCCGGCACCGCCGCGAGCTGCGGGTGGCGCGGCGCGACGCGCAACGGTCGCGGGCGTTGCGCGATCGCGAGGTGCGGCGGCTGCAGGCCGGCGGGAGCGTGCGCCTCTCGGCGGCGTTGCGGGGCGGCTTCGAAGCCGAGGAGCGCACGTTCGGCGTGGGCGCGGCCGGCCGCCAGCTCGCGGGCGCGGTGGCGTCGGGCGGCGCGCGCCTCACGGTGACGGTCTGGCTCGGCGTGTGCTTGTTGCTGATGTTCG
>JAXDPV010000039.1:0-4938 GCA_034668185.1 Actinomycetota bacterium | reverse complement strand
CGCCCCCCACACCCGGGCGGCCGCCGCCGCGGTCCGCACCAGCGTGCGCCCGCCCTTCCACGCGGCCACGAACAAGACCAGGGCCACCGCCAGGTTGAGGGCTCCGACGTCGCGCACCAGGTGCTCGTTGAACGGGCCGTCGACGCTGACCCAATGGCGGCCGCCGCCGGGGAAGGAGTCGAAGAAGGACTGGGGCGCGGCCAGGGCCCACGCGCCCACCAACACGTAGCCCGCGCCGACCCACGCCAGCGCGCCCCGCACGAAGCCGGACAGGCGGGGCCGCGCCAGCGGCTCGCCCATGGCGGCCACGATCCTGGGCCACGCCTCCCGCGCGCTCGGCGACGAAGGCCGCCACCCGCTGGCGGTCACGAACCGGCGGTTACTCACCCGTTGCGAGCGGCCGAGCAGCCCCGTCTTCGATCCGCCGAGCCTGGTCGCAGCCTTGGGCGGCAAGCGCAACGACGGCCGGCCGACGGCACCGGCCAGCGCGGCCGCATACGCCGAGCGGGTCAGGGGTTCGTCGTCGACCACGTTGTAGACGCCGGCGGCGACGCGCTGATCCAATGCGGCCACCACCGCGGCGGCGGCATCGTCGGTCGTGACGAAGGCCTGGTACGCGCCGTCCGAGCCGAATGCCGCCGCGATCCCCCGCCTGGCCAACGCCACCGTCTCCACCGTGCTGTCGCTGTCGGGCCCGTGGAACAAGCCGAACCGCAACACCACGCCGGCGCCACCGGAAGCAGCGGTGAATCGGGCCGCCTCCGACTCGGCCACCAGCGCCGAGCGGACGTAGGGAACGGGCAAGACCGGCGAGTCCTCGTCGAGCCATTGGTCGCCCGAGTCGGCGTAGAGGAACGCGATCGATTCCTGCACGTAACGAGTAGCGCCGGCCGCGAGGGCGGCGTCGACGAGGTTGCGCGACACGTCGGTGCGGATGCGGTCGTTCTGCGACCACGCGCCCGGGAGCGCGGCCTGCAACGTCGGCGGGATGTGGGTGGTGAGGTTGCACACGACCTCGTGGCCCGCGACCGCGTCCTTCACCGCGCCCGGGTCGAAGAGGTCGACGGCGACGGGAACGACGCCGACGGCCCGCAAGCCGGCCGCCTTCTCCGGCGTGCGGGCCACGCCGGTCACGTCGTGGCCGGCGGCCACCATGCGGGCCACCGCCCGCCGCCCGAGCACACCCGTCGCACCGGCCACGAACACCTTCATCGCAACACCTCCTGGAACCAGGCCGCGGCCTTCACCGCGGCTTCGGGGTGGACATCGGCGGCCAGACCCTCGATGAGGTCGGCGACGGTGCGCTTCCGCAGCTCGGCGCGCCACGCCGACTCGGCCGCCCACATGGCCCGGGCGATGCCGCACGTCTTGCTGTAGCAACCGGGGTCGACCTGCGCCGGCCCGCGCTGGCGGATCTCGGTGCAACGGAACGCAGGTTCGCCGCCGTCGACGGCCTCGAGCACCTCGAGCAACGTGACCTTCCTGGCCGGCTTGGCCAACCGGTAGCCGCCCTTGCGCCCGGGCACCGACTCGACGATGCCGGCCGCGGCCATGGCCTGGAGCTGCTTGGCCAGGTAGGCGCCGGGCACGCCGTGGAACTCGGCCAGCCGGGCGCTCGGCATGGCCGTCCCGTCCGGCAGCAGGGCCAGCACGGTACAGGTGTGCAGCGCCCACTCCACGCCCCGGCCCATGCGCATAACCCGGATACTACATATCCGAGTTTCGCCAGGGCAACATGGAACCCATGTGCCGAAGCATCAAGACACTCCGCACGGAGCCCGAGTTCACCGACGACGACGTGCGGGCCGCGGCCCTGCAGTACGTCCGCAAGCTGAGCGGCTTCCGCCAGCCGTCGAAGGCCAACACCGAGGTCTTCGTCGCCGCCGTCGACGACATCGCCGCCATCACCCAACGCCTGCTCGACGGCCTGGTGGTGCCGGCCAGGGCCGCAACCGCCTAAGCCGCGGTCGTCTCCTCCATCAGCACCCGCAGCCGTTCGATGGTGGCGGTCAGGAGTCGCGACACGTGCATCTGGGAGATGCCGATGCGGGCCGCGATGTCGGACTGCGAGAGCTGCTCGGTGAACCGCAGCCGCAACAGCTCGCGCTCGCGCTCGGGCAGGCGGACGATGAGGCGGTCGAGGAGGTCGCGCTCGTCGGAGCGCTCGTAGGCTTCGTCGACCTGGCCGGGCTCCCACGACGAAGCGTCGTTGCCGGGCGCGTCGAGCGAGGGCAGGCGGTGGAGCTCGCGCACCTCGAGGGCCTCGATCGTCTGGTCCTCGTCGAGGCCGGTGAGCTCGCTCAGCTCGGCGACCGTCGGCGGCCGGCCGAGTTGCTGGTGCAACTCCTCGACGGCCCGGGCGGTGGTGAGGAAGTGCTCCTGCACCCGGCGGGGCACGCGGATGCCCCACGAGCGGTCGCGCAGGTGGCGCTTGAGCTCGCCCGAGATCGTGGCCCAGGCGAAGGTGCTGAACTCGAAGCCCCGCTCGGGGTCGAAGCGGTCGATGGCCTTGACCAGCGCGAGGTTGGCGGCCTGCTCGAGGTCTTCGAGCTCGGAGCGCCCGGCGAACCGACCGGCGAGCGCGGCCGCGAGGGGAAGGTAGGCCTCGGTCAGCTCCGCCCTGATGGCGGCGTCTCGGGTCCGGGCGAATGCGTTGAACTTCTCCCGGAGCCGGTCGTCGCCCGCCAGTACGGCGCGGTCGGTGATCGGGAATCGGGGCACCACCACTCCTCAACACGCTTCCGGGATCCCGCCCCAGCGGCGGAGGCAACTGCCGTCCCGGCGGCACGACCAGTATGGCCGCCGGTGTCCGCCTTTGCCCGGTGATCACCGTTTAGGGTCGTCGGGGCACGGCCCGGTTCTCGATCTCGACCCACACCCGCAAGCGCTCGATGGCCCGGGTCAGGATGCGGGACACGTGCATCTGGCTGTAGCCGACACGCGCCGCGATCTCCCCCTGGGTGAGGTTCTTGAAGAACCGCATCTCCAGCACCTCCCGCTCGCGCTCTGGCAGCCGGGGCAGCAGGCCGGCGAGGAGGGAGCGGTCGTCGATGGCGGCCAGGCCCCGGTCTTCGGCCCCCGGCTCCCACGCCAGGTCGTGGTTCTCGCCCACCCGGATGTCGATGGACGTCGGCCGGCGGGCCGACCGCACGTCGATGGCCTCGATCACCGTCTCCTCGTCGTCGTCGGTGTAGGCCGCGATCTCGGCGATCGACGGCTGGCGGCCGAGCTGTTGGCTCAACTCGTCGCCGGCCGCGGCCACGCGGAGGTAGGCCTCCTGCAGCCGGCGGGGTACGTGGATCGTCCAGCCCCGATCGCGATGGTGGCGCTTCAACTCGCCCTGGACCGTGGCCCAGGCGAAGGTGGTGAACTCGACGCCCCGGTCGGGGTCGAAACGGTCGAGGGCATGGAGCACGCCGAGCCTGGCGACCTGCATGAGGTCGTCGAGCTCGTCAGCCGGCTTGGCCGACCGGGCGGCGAGGCTTCGTGCCAGCGCCTCGTAGCGTTCGAGGAGCTGGCCCCGGATCGCCTGATCGCGCGTGGTGGCGTATTCGCGATGCATGTCGGGTGCGCCCGCTGCAGGGCTGACTGGTTGGCGAATGCTCACGCGGCCTCCAAAACCGGGACCTCGTCGTGGGCGGCTGCTGGCTCAACCGCTCCGATCGTACCCAAAAGGGATTGTGACGAACTCCGCGGCCGGAATGCCCACGCGATCGCGGAGGTTGCACACTGGCTGTCCAAATTCGAGAGGAACGCAATGCCCACCCGGAACCTGGACTGGAAGGCCGACGCCGCCTGCCGGGACCTCGACACCGAGATCTTCTTTCCTGACAATGACGCCAATGCCGCGCCCGCGCTCGAGGTCTGCGCCTCCTGCCCCGTGCGCCAGGCGTGCCTGGAGTTCGCCCTCATGACCCGCCAGAACGACGGGGTGTGGGGCGGTCATACCGAGACCGAGCGCCGCAAGCTGCGCCGCCGTCTCGGCCGTACTGCCGCCGCCTAGGCCCGGGCCCGCAACCAGTCGAGCGCGCCCTCGCGGGCGGTGGCCACGCCGACGCCGAGCAGGAGCAGGAAGGCGAGGACCTCGAGCACCACGTGGCCGTCGCCGCCGTCGCCGCTCGGTAGCGGTTCGCTGGCCGAGAGTGGCTGGCCGTTGACGTCGGTGGTGCCAATGGCGTCGGCATCGGCCGCCGACGTCCTGGACGAGGTCGCGTTGCCGTCGACGCCGCCGGACGCCGAACCCCCGCTGTCGCCCGTACCCACCGCACCGCCGGCGCTCGAGCCGCTCGATCCGGTCCCGGTGCTGCCGGTGCCGTTACTCGTACCGCCGCCCGAGCCCGGGTCGGTGACCACGTACCCGCCGCCGACGACCGGCGTGACCGTCGTGCCGCCCGGCGGGAGCAGCGGGCAGGCCTTGCCGTCCTTGTCGGGATCGAGGGTCGCGCCCAGGCGGGGGTCGAGGATCATGGCCAACTGCGCCGCCTGCTGGGTGAGGTAGTGGGCGCAGTCGAAGAGGCCGTTCTGCAGTTGCCCCACGCCCGGGATGGTCGCCGGCACCGGCGGCAGGGTGACCGGGGGAACGGTCACGCCCGGGGGCAGCGTCGTCGGCGGAAGGGTCACGCCCGGAGGCAGCGTCACAACCGGCAAGGTCGTCGGCGGCAGCGTCACCACCGGCAGGGTCGTCGGCGGCAGCGTCACCACTGGCAGGGTCGTGGGCGGCAGCGTCACCACGGGCAACGTCGTTTCCGGCAACGTCGGCAAGGTCTGGCCGAGCAGGGTGTCGGGCACCGTCGGAACGGTCACGGGCGGCAGGTCGACGCCGATGGCCGACGCCGCCGCCATTCCCCCAAGCACAGCCATGAACGCCAGCATCAGGACACCTGCGTAGAACCTCCGCACCCGACCATCATCGACACATTCGGTGCTTCGCACTCGGGC
>JAXDPV010000038.1:0-11863 GCA_034668185.1 Actinomycetota bacterium | reverse complement strand
GCTTCTCGACGAATCGCTCGCCCCGCCCTTGGTACAGCTCGCTCGCCTTGGCGAAACGCTGGTCGGCGCGGAGGGATCCGAGGCCCTCGCCGATCGACGCCTCGCCAAGCGGGATCATGCGACGGGCGAGAGCGTCCGGGTCGAAGTCGGCGAAAAGGCTGGGAACGATGAGCTGGCGCCGCTGGGCGACGATCCGGAGTACGGCATCTCGCATCGACATGACGATCTGGATGAGCCCGCCGGGCGCGCTGTAGAGCAGGCCGAAGACGAGCGTCGGCTTCAGGACCTGGACGATGGGGTTGGTCGGGAAGAAGTAGTTCGAAGCGCTGAAGACGCCCGAGCCGAGCAGGGCCCCGCCGATGGAGCTCACGCCGCCGACGATGGCGAGCAGGAACAGCTCCAGGCTCTTCTGGGCAGAATACGAGTCGGCGTTTAGGCCGCGCTGTTGCACGACGTAGATGGCGCCGGCAAAACCGGCCAGGGCGCCCGAGACGGCGAAGGCCAAGAGCTTGGTCCGCACGACGGCCACACCGACGGCGGCGACGTTGGCCTCGTTGTCGCGCACGGCGATGAGGGTGCGACCGAACCGGCTACGCCGGAGGTTGCGCACGACGACGACAGCCAGGACGAGGGCGGCGATGCAGAGGAAGTACATGCTGCGCTCGTCCTCGAAATCGATGAGGAACAGGGAGGGTCGGGCCACCTCGCCAGGCAACATCCAGCCGAAGTACCGCCGGTTGAAGAGCACGCCGTTGACGGCGAAGGCGAACATGAAGGTCGTCACCGCAAGGAACAGGCCCTTGATCCGCAGCGCGGGGATTCCGACGAGGACGGCCATCCCGGCGCTGACCGCCGCCGCAACCGGTACCGCAAACCAGAACGGAATCCCGACTTTCGCGGTGAGCGCGCCGCTGACCACCGCCCCGACGCTTGCGAAGCCCCATTGCCCGAGGCTGACCTGGCCAGCCCAGCCGGTGAGGACGACCACCGAGAGTGCGAGGATCGTGCTCAGCGCGACGACGCCGCCGAGATTGACAGGCCCGGTGCTCACGAGGAACGGGAAAAGACCGAGCACGACCAAGCCCACCGTCACCATCGCGTAACGGGCGATCCGGAGACCACCGACCCCGTCGAACTCCCGGGGCACGGGCCGCTGTTCGTCGGTTGCTCGCCAGGCGACGCCGCTGCCCTCCTCACTGCGACCGCCGGTGGGCCGCTGGAGGATGAGACCCACGGCCACGATGGCGAACAGGACGACGTTCACTAGCGCGATGTCGTCGCGGAAGCTGTAGAGGAAGGCACGGGACACGATCGCGATGCCGACAGCGCCCACCGCCGCCTTGGGAAGGCTCTTGAAGCGGCCGAGCGTCGCCGCCGCCAGCGCTGGCAGCAGGACGCCGGGGGCGACGCCACCGGCCGCGGCCGGAGTGTCGAGGGCGCCAGCCAAGAACACGCTGATACCCGAGAGCAGGCCGGCGATCGTCCAGACGATCGACGACAGCGAGCCGGTGCTGATACCGAGGAGGCTGGCGCGCTCAGGATTCTCGGCCATGGCCCGGACGGCTACCCCCGCCCGGGTGAAGCGGAAGAACACCGCAACCAGCAGCAGGACGAGGAGCGGGAGCTGCAGGGCCAGCAACTCGGGAAGGCCGAACGAACGTGGCAGCCCCCCGATGTGGAAGTCGAGACCCGAGAAGGGCATCAAGTTCCGCAGGGGGGTGACGCCCAAGGCGTCGTCGAACGAGCGCACCTCCGGAAAGAACGGGAGTCGGTTGACGCCTTGGCGGATCACCACCGTGAGCCCTGCTCCGGCGATGGTCGCGGTCGTGAGCACGAGGCGCGGCGCGTTGAAGAACCGGCGGAGCAGGAGCAGCTCGAAGGCGAAGCCGGTCGCCGCGGCCAGGGCCAGACCCAGCGGGAGGATGAGCAGGAACGGGATGCGGGTGAGGATCAGCGTCTGGAAGATGAGCTCGGCACCCACTGCGCCGAGCGCGGTCTGGGCGAAATTGATGACCCGCGTCGTTCGGTAGATGAGGATGATTCCGGCGGCGGTCAAGGCATGCACCATGCCGAAGGTCACGCCGGTGAAGAGCACCGCTGCAGGCGTGCCGCGCCCGCCGCCTGTGGCCCCAGGCAACAGCACCTGGGTGAAGAGGAAGACGAGGGCCGCCCCGGCGACGCCGAGAACGACCGAACGTCGCGACGATCCGACGGGTAGGGAACGGGCAAGCATCAGGCGTACGCGATTCTCACGGGACCGGGGTCGGTGTGGTCTGGCCGATGGTGTTGGTGAGCTGGTACTGCGCATCGGTGGTGACCTGAGTGGTGTCCTCGGCGATCATGATCCCGCCGAGGTCGGTTGAGATGACGTAGCTCCAGGGCATGGAGACCGACTTCTGGCCGTCGGCGATGGTCAGCGTCGTCTCCAGCCGCCAGCCCTCGATGATCTTTCCGCAGGCGTCGACCCGGCCCCGCTCCTTGATGAAGCCCTGGAGCTGGTAGGCGAGACCCCGCGCCGGATCGACGGCCGCGGATTGCCACTTCTCGCCCTCGCGGACGCCCAGGGGCATGAGCAGGAGGCCGACCTGCGGTGAGAAGTCGTTGACCCGATTGCCGGAAGCATCGAAGTATTCGATCTTCTTGAGTACGACGCCGGCCTCCGGGTCGCGGTAGGCGACGGTGTTGCCGGTGACCGGGTTGCTCTGCGACAGCTCGCCCTGGGGCGGGTAGGCGGCGCCGCCCGTCGGGGTGGCCACGGCACCGCCGGCGGTCGACACCCGGAAGGTCGTCTTGATCTGGCCGCGGCCATCGAGCGTCGGCTGCAGCTGCTCGTAGGTGAACGAGGCCCGGTAGCCGTCCGGGTTGAGATTGCTCTGCGTGCCGGTCAGGTTGGGCTTTACGACTTGGACGAGGTTCTGGAAACGGCGCTTCTCGAAACCCTGGATGTCGACGGCGACGGGCAGGTTCGTGTACTTGACCGCACCCTTCTTCTTGTAGCGGTAGTCGCCGAGCGCGGGCAGGACGTTGGCCGGAAGGTTGGTGGTCGCCTCCTTGTCGGGGAAGGCGTTGAGCGCGGCGTCGGGGCACTCGACCGCGATCGGCGCCCTCGGCACTCGAATCCGCGGAGCGGTGGTGTCCGTGGTGGGCCCTTCGAACTGCGGGAGCTCGACGTCGGCCTTGCCCTCGGCGGCGGTCAGGTCGGGCGGCGCCGAGAAGATCGCCGGCACAGCATTCTCCACCGCGGCCGGGATACCGAACACGATGTCGGATTGCAGGCTCGAGATAGCGACGCCTGGGTTCTTCGGCTGGACGCACGCGGCCGTGGCCGCGGACACGACGGCCAGCGAGAACGCGAGGAGGCCGCGCTTAGGCGGGAACGAGCGAGGCATTCCGCTTCTCCTTCCTGCGAGTCAAATCGGTCTCCGGCGCATACGGCCGCCGCAGAGACAAGCGGGAAACGGCGGCGACGGCACGCACCGTCGCCGGTTGCGCGTCGGCCAGCCGCCTGCGCAGGGCGCGGGAAAGTCCCTCGGCCGCGGCCGCCAGGTCGATGGAAACGTCGTCCTGCAGGTCGCCCCACAGCGCTCGGGTCACCAGCCAGGCGAACTCGGTGTGTTCGGAGTCGGAGATGAACCGGTCGAGGAACATGAGGGGCGTGTCGGTGGCATAGCCAAAGCCGAAGTCTGTGGCGAAGTCCCGCCACTCGGCGTAGGCCAGCGCGATCCGGGCACGTGGCCCGGCAGCCATGGCCGCCGACCGCCGGCGGCTGCGTATGAACGCCTTGCGGGCCCACGGGAACAAGACATAGAGCAGGGCGAGGAACAGCGCGATCGGGACGCCGATCAGCACCGCCCGCTTGATCTGCGCGCCCAGGATGCTCGCGGGCGGCACGACCACCGGCACCACGAGCTGCACCGTGACGTCATCACTCGGCAGGATCGATGGGTTGAACTGCTGCTGGCCTGCGTCACCACCCACGGTCGGCTTCGCCTGCTTCGGCACCCCGATGACGGGCAACCATTTGAAGCCCGGGAAATAGACCTCGACGAAGGTCGAGCCGTTCTTCGGGCGGACCTGGAGGCGGCCGCCCACCTCCTCGCCGCCGTCAAAGCCGTAGCCAATGCGGGACGGCACGCCCACCCACCGAGCGAACATTGCTTGGGCGGCAACGATCTCAAACGGGCTGGCCTCCTTCGAGCCAGTGAGGATCTCCTGGAGGCGGTCACGACCGATGGGGGTGGGCGCACCAGGCCCAGTCGACACCACGTTGTCGAGTACATAGGTGCGCAGGAAGTCGAACTTGTCCCAACCGTTGGTGAACTGGCTGTTGGCCTGGTCGATCAGCGCCTGCGCGGCCGGCGGCGGGTCGATCGGCATACGGGCGAACTGCTGCATCTCTCGGGGGATGGGTGACTGGAGTTGGCGCAGCTCGTCGACCGAAGGGATGCCCGCGGCGGTGACGGTGTAGGCCAGGCCGGCCTGGACCGCCCCTTGGGCGACGCGGATGTTGCCGTTGCGAGCGTCGTAGGCAAGCCGCGGGCCCTCGGCCACGATGGCTACCGTGTTGGGCAGCGCCGGGAGGACGGCACCGCCGAGGCCGGCGACGGTGAATCGAGCCCGCACCCCCGGGCTGAGCTCGGAGTCCACGACGCCCGACCGGGGCACGTCCTTGACCTCGTTCTGGGCGAACGGCGGCAGCCGCCAGTCCTCGCCGTCATAGACATCGAGGCTGCCAATGCGCCACGGCCCGGTGATGGGCGACTCGACTTCGAACAGGACGCGGTCCTCGACCTCGGACAGCGGCACCGTCTTCGGTTTCTGCGGCTCCTGGGTGGGGTCGATAGCCGGCTTCGGGAACAGAAAGTCAGCTTTGGACAGGCCGTAGAGGCCGAGCACGATGAGCGCCAGCAGCGGCAGGGAACGGAGCGCCTTGCGGATCTCGTACGAGAGCGGAGGCCGCGCGTCGCCCTCGCCGACCGACTGCGTGCTCGCCAGGAGCCCGAGGCCGATGGCGAAGAGGACGAGCACGGCCAGGCCGCTCGACACCTGCGCTTCCTTGGGGACGCTGATACCCGCCAGCGCGGCGACCGGCATCGGGACGAGGAGGGCGAGCGACGGCCTTCGGACGACGATGGCAAGCCAGGCGGTGACGAAGCCGACGATGCCCAACAGCCAGCCGATGATGGCCTGCCACCCTGGCGTGAGAGGGACCGGCGGGCGGGTGAGGTCGCCGGTAGCCGAGGCGCTGCTGACCAGCGCTCGGAGCGAGGCAATGTTGCCCAGACCGGTGGGCAGCACGAGGATCAGCCCAATGGCGAAGAGGCCGACGATGATGAGCAGGTTGGCGACCAAAGGCTTGCGGACGCGGCGCACGAGCAAGGTCAAGCCGATACCGAGGATCCCGGCGAAAGCGGCGTAAAACCGCGCACCGAAGCCGGTGAAGACGCCGCCGACCATCACTGCCGCCGCGATCGTGGGGAAGGCGATGGCGACGGCGATGCGAACCGCCGAGGGCTCCGGGTCGGGCCCGCCTCCCGCGCCACCCTCGGCTTCGGCGGCGGCCTCGATGTCAGATTCGACGTGGCCGGCGTCGTCGTCGAGGTTCTCGAGAACCTCGCGCTCGAGTTCCTGCAGGTCGGTGGGTTCCAGGGTCGCGGCCATCAGCGACGAGCTCCGGAGCCGACCTCGTTGTAGAGCGCGGTCGACAGGTCCTGACCGGGGTGGACGCCGACGACCTGGCAGCCAAGAGCCGCGGCCGTGCCCATCGTCTCGGAGTCCGCTTCGTTCCAGAGCAGCGCTACGACGAGGACGGACACGCCCTTGTTCAGCAACAGCTTCAACTGCGCCGCCTCGATCTGTCCCAACCGTGGGGTGATGAGGACGTTGTGGGCATCGCGGTTGTTACCGGACACCATCCGCATGATCATCTTGGTCAGTGGCTCGCGGGACAGCTCGACCCTGGCCAGGTTGTCGAGAAGCATGAGTTGCGAACCCGCTCCTCGCAGCGGTCGGGTCAGTGGCCCGCCGTTCGTCTCACAGCGAAGCTCGTAGCCCTCGCGCAGGTGACGGACACCGAGGGAGGCCGCGACCCGCACCCCGGCTTCGAAGGATTCCGAGAGGCCTTCTCCATCGCGGCTGTGATGGCCACGGTCGGTGTCGAGCATGATCGTGATGTGGTCGGTGATGCCCTGTTCCGCCTCGCGGACCATGACCTTGCCGGTCCGCGCCGTCGCCCGCCACACGATGCGACGGAGGTCATCGCCCGCCACGTACTCCCGCATCCCGTAGAACTCGAGGCCGGACGGCCACGGCTTGGAGACCGGCGGGCGGATGGGAGGGTCCTCGAACTGGCGGGTGAGCGGGCGGTCGGAGACTTGCTCGACACGCGGATGCACCAGGAGTTCGAAGGGCTCGGCAACGACCGTCTCCCGCTGCGTCAGCCCGAGCGGATCACCGGCCACGGCGACGAGGGGGCCGACCTGGTACACGCCCCGGCGGCTGCACCGGAGGCCATAGTGATGCGACACTTCGCTGCCAGCCGACAGCTTGGTGATCGGCACCCGCACGGGGTGGCCCAGGCGCTCCGGCACCCGTTCCTCGAGGATGAAGGTAGAGACGCGCCGCTTGGCCACGAGCTTGACCTCGACGTCGAGGCGATCGCCTTCGCGGGCGCGGGGGAACAACCCGGCGCGCTCGCCCTCCAGCTTCAGCTTGCGGGGTGCGATGACGAACGCGACCACCAGCATCATCACCACGCCGTAGGCGAAGAGATACATCGCGGTACCGGCGACGACGCGGGCCATGATCCAGAGGAGGACCGCCCCGACAAACGCGACCTGCCCGTAACGGGTCACAGGCGTACGACGTTGGAACTCCTGGAACCGGCGTCGGAGCGCGCCGGGGCCGAGCGAGTCGGCCAGCGCATCCAGCCGCGAACGGAAGGTGCGCGTCCGGCTGCCGGCTGA
This sequence comes from Actinomycetota bacterium, assembly GCA_034668185.1. Lineage (GTDB taxonomy): Bacteria > Actinomycetota > Acidimicrobiia > Acidimicrobiales > CADCTF01 > DATLED01. Next base: position 4,898 of record JAXDPV010000038.1, on the reverse strand, counting down.
AGCTGCCGCTCGGCGTGATGCCAACCGGGGGCGTGGCGTTGCCAAGGTCAGGCGCTCGCGCTCTGGAGCTCGCGGGACTTGGCCGAGAGCGGCGGCTTGACCGCGCTGGTCATCCGCTCGATGACGGCATCGATGCTCTCACCGCGGAGGATGGCCTCCGGGTTGAGGATGAGGCGGTGGGCCATCACGGGCCCGAGCACGGCGCGGACGTCATCGGGGTAGACGTGCTCGCGTCCGTCGCTCGCGGCCAGCACCCGCGCGGCGCGTAGCAGGGCGATGGACGCACGCGGGCTGCCACCCATGGCGATGGCCGGATCTTGCCTGGACGCATGCACCAGGTCGACGATGTAGTAGCCAACTTCCGGGGCGACATTGACCGTCGTCGTGTAGGCGATCATCTCTTGGACGGTTTCCGTGTCGACGACCGAGCTGAGGTCTTCGATCGAGAGGTTCACCGCGTTGTCGAACATGACCTCGAACTCGTACTCCCGCGCCATGTAACCCATGGACAGCTTGAAGAGGAAGCGGTCGAGCTGCGCTTCGGGCAGCGGGAAGGTGCCGGCCTGCTCGATGGGGTTCTGCGTGGCCAGCACCAAGAACGGGCGAGGTAGGTCGTAGGTGGTCCCGTCAGCCGATACGCGCCGCTCGGCCATCGCCTCGAGGAGCGCCGACTGCGTCTTCGGCGTGGCCCTGTTGATCTCGTCCGACAGCAGGATGTTGGTGAAGATCGGGCCAGGCCGGAACTCGAACACGCCACGGCGCTGGTCGAGGATCGACGAACCGGTGATGTCGCCCGGCAGCATGTCGGGCGTGCACTGGACGCGGGAGGTCTGTGCGTTGATGGATTGGCCGATGGCCCGGGCGAGTATCGACTTGCCGGTGCCCGGCACGTCCTCGAAGAGGATGTGCCCCTCGCACAAGATGGCAACCAGTGCCAACCGGACCACGTCGGTCTTTCCCTTTACCACCGTTTCGATGTTCGCAACCACCGTGTCGAAGGTCTGCTTGAACGTCGTCGGGTCCATCCGGTCCCGGGCCCGGGTGGTCCGACGAGTGCGGGTTGTGGCCATTGGCGATGTCCTCGCTGGTCATGGGGGAGTGAGAGTTCACCGAGCTGCGAGGCGCCGCCACGCGCATTCGGCTGTCTTCTGGTCGCGGTACGCGAACATCCAACACCATCAGGTTTCGGCGTCAAGCGACGTTCTCCTTCCACACGCTGAGCGGCCGCCGGTTTGTACGAGATGCCGTGGATGCACCGTGAACAGCTTCTTGCCGCGCAAGGACATTCGGCCCCGCGCGTAGAAGACTGGGGCGAGGAGCGTCCCGGGTTCTATGTGTGCCTGCACACAGTGAAAGGCATTCGGGAAGCTCTGTCCGAAATTGGCGAACACTGTCAGGTCGACGGCGAAACAACGGCAGGAAGCAGTAAGGAGAACGCATGGCGACCGTGAAGGTCGGAGCCGGTACCTCGGGTCGATCCCCGCAATGGACACATCAGTATCCGCCGTTGCTGGCGATCGTCATCGCCGCGCTCATCGCCATCGTCGTCCTGCCCTCGGCGCTCAATCTGCCGCAGAGCAACCCGTCCACGACCCTCGAATATGCGCCGATCCCGCCCGACGACAACAGTCCGCCGCCGCCGACCGGCAACGTCAGTGCGCTCGGCCTCGCGTCCACCGGCGGACTCGAGACGGGCGGCGCGGCCGGCGGCTCGAGTGGCGGCGCCCTCGGCGGTTCGCCCGATGATCCCTTCGCCAACCTGCCCGACGAGCTGCGACCCGGTGGTGGCAAGACGCCCCGCACCAAGAATTGCGTGGGCAACCCACCGAAGCAGACGGACGATCCGCTGGCCCCGCCGTGCGTCGCCGACTTCCAAGGCGACAACTTCGGCGCCACGTACCAAGGCGTGAGCCGCGAAGAGGTCCGGATCCTCTTCTACATCCAGGGCTTCACCAACTACATCAACACCTGCCAGGACCCCGGTCGGGCCACACCCGACAACGAGTACTTCGACCTCTTGGACAAGCCGGACCCGAACGAGCACTGCGTGCTCCGCGTGCTCCGGACGTGGATGCAGTACTTCAACGATCGCTACCAGGCGTACAACCGGTACGTGCATTTCTTCGTCTACTTCTCGGGCGAGGGCGACTCGGCCGAGATCCGGGCGGCCGACGCCGCCGACAACTACAACCGCATCAAGCCGTTCGCCGTCATCTCCACCGCGAACTCGCACGACGACGCCTACCTCGAGGCGATGGCCAAGAGGGGCGTGCTGAACTTCGATTCTGCCCTCGGCCGCGACGCCGCCTTCTTCACCCGCTTCCCGAAGCTGATCTGGGGCTACTATCCGTCGCAGGAGATCTCGGCCAAACAATATGTCGCCTACATCTGCAAGAAGGTCGGGCCGGGCAAGGTCGTCTTCTCCGGCAACCCGGGCGACACCGGCAAGGACCGCGTCTACGGCCTCTGGTCGACGAGCGACAGTGGCCATCCTGAGTTGCAGCGCCTCGCCAAGGTGGTGGAGCAGGGCCTGAAAGACCAGTGCGGGATCACGTTCGCGGTGAAGCGCGACTTCCCGTTGGCCGGCTACGTCCGGACCACCAAGTACTCGAACCGCTACGCCACGAACGCCGTCGCCGACTACGTGCGGGCCGGCGTCACGACGATCATCTGGCCTGGCGGGTTGGAGACGAACCTCTCCCAAGCCGGGGCGGCGGCGGGGTACCGGCCTGAGGTCGTGGTCCTCGGCGACCGCGTCATCGAGACCGACACCAGCGGGACCTTCCAGGAGGGCTCGTTCTGGCAGAACGCGCGGGTGGTCACCAACATCGTGCGCGAGCCGCCGATCCGCGAGCAGCAGTGCTACACCTCCTACCGCGAGGCCGACCCCAACTCAGATTTCGGCGAGATCTCGGCCACCGCCTGCGCGTTCTACCCGGGTATCCGCCAACTCTTCATCGGCATCCAGTCGGCAGGACCACGCCTGACACCCACCTCCGTGGACAAGGGCTTCCATGCAATTCCGAAGATCCGCAGCACCGACCCCTTCATTCCCGCCTGCTTTTACGACCCGAGCGACTACACCTGCGTGAAGGATGCAGTCGCCGAGCGGTGGACGAACAAGGGGCCGTCGGAAACCGACGACGGCTGCTACCAGCTCACCGAGCAGGGCCTGAGGTACTTCGCGGAGATCTGGCCCGACGGGCCGCCAACCGCCCAGGAGAAGCCGGACGATCCGTGCAACGAGTACGACGACTCCTTCCTCATCGACAACGGGACTCCGGATGACCCAACGACGTACTGACGCCCCGACGAAGGGCTTCGGTAGCAGGTACGGCTCCATCGTCGTCGGGGTGGTCCTGGCCGTGGGCGTGATCGTCCCGGCCTCGGCTAAGCCACAGGGGGACATCACGGTCCGAGAAGGCCAGACCATCGTGCGGGACTTTCCCGCCATGGGAGCCGGCGCCGGCACAGAGAACCAGAGTGCCCACCCCGACCTGTGCCAACAGTCCCCGACTTGCGATGTCGTAAAGCTCCACATCGTGCTGCCTGCCGACTTCGACGAGTCGAATGAGTTCGCCGTGCAGGTCCGCCTCGACTGGAACACGCGACAGCTCCCCAACGACCAAGGCCAGGCCAACGACCTGGACCTGTTCCTGTGGGACGAGCCCGCAGGGGATCCGACCGCCCCAGCCCCGATCGCCCGCTCCGTCGGCACACGGGTGCCTGAGATCGTGGGACTATCGAAACCGCAGAAGGGCACCTACAACATCACCATCCGCAACGCCTCGGGGGTCAACGAGGGCTACAAGCTGACGGTGCGATGGATCGACGGACGGCTTTCCACGCCCCTCGAGTCGCAGGAGCCGGACCGAGCCACCTCTGGCGACGGCAGCGTGGACGAGCAGGCCGCGGCGCCACCTGCCGACAGCGGCGGCACCGCCTTCAAGTTCCGGCCGTCGCAGGCGCCAGCCTTCCTCCCGCCATCCTCGCCGGGCAGCGGAAGCACGATTACGGGCTTCGGCCAGTCCACCGGCGTCGATCCCCAGCTCGACCGCATCGGCGCGGGAAGCGGAGACCTGTCCTCGCTCCTAGGCGGCGACGAGCGCAAGGCTGCCATCGCCAGCATCATCCGCCAGGACGCCAAGCATGGCCCCGCCCGGCCCCCGTCGGGGGTCGTCATGGTCGTGTGGTTGGGCGCGGTGCCCCTCGTGCTGTTGGCCGCAATCGGGCTGCTGCTCTACCGCTTCCGACCGGTTGCGATGAGCATGACGGCCGTTCGGCCGACGGCCGATAACGGCACCCTGCCTGGCGCCGGCTAAGCGCCGTCCCGAAGGGCGGCCAGGTCGGCCAGGTCGGCGCTGTCGTAGTCGACCGGCGGGGGTCCGCCGAGAACCTGGCCTACAACGCTCGACTCGATCGCCCAGTACATGACCGACTTGGGATTGGGCGAGTGGCCGGGATGATTCTTGTCCTCGCGGCCAGTCTTGCGAGCGAGATCGACGAGGCCCAGGATGTGGCCGACCTCGTGCATGGTCACCGCATCCTCGAGCGTGGCGTAGTCAACGACGGGCGAGGTCACTGCCTTCAGCCGATCCGGGAAGATCGCGAGCACGTCGCCGCGGACCGCGAACCCCAAGACATTGGGATCGTCGGACTGGCCGGCGAGCACGAGCATCCGGATCACCGCCTGGTCACCACCTTGGGGCGCCTGCCCGTACTCATCGGCCAGGCGGATGACCTCGGCCGCGGAATAACGGCCGTCGCCGCCGGCCGGCAGGAGGACGCGTGGCGTGGTGACTGGCTTCCCGCTGGCGTCGCCCAGCGCCTTGGTGACATGCCGAATCGTGCGGTCCGCCGGAGCAACCTTCTCCTGCACGAGCAACTCGAGCACGATG
>JAXDPV010000037.1:0-9857 GCA_034668185.1 Actinomycetota bacterium | reverse complement strand
AAGCCGACGTCATCGTGGTCAACACCTGCGCCTTCATCGAAGCCGCACGCCAGGAGTCGATCGACACCATCCTGGCGGTGGAGGACGTGCGCCGGCCCGGCGCCGAGCTGGTCGTCACCGGCTGCCTGGCCGAGCGCTACGGCGACGAGTTGGCGGCGGCGATGCCCGAGGTCGACCGGGTCGCGGGCTTCGGCGTGCCCGTCACGTTGGGCCGCAAGGCCGGGGTCGACGTGCCGTCGTTCGACCTCTTGAACCTGCCCCGGCCGAAGTCGTCACGGCCGTGGGCCTACGTGAAGATCGCCGAGGGGTGCGACCGCTCGTGCGGCTTCTGCGCCATCCCGAGCTTCCGTGGCAAGCAGCGGTCGCGATCGTTCGACGAGATCCTCCGAGAGGTCGACGAGCTCGACGCCAAGGAGATCGTGCTGGTGGCCCAGGACCTGGCGTCGTACGGCAAGGACGTGTCGTCCCTCGGCGCGGGCTCGATCGTCGGGCTCGTCGAGGCCGTCGCCGCCCGGGTCGCACGCACCCGGCTGCTCTACCTGTACCCGTCCGACCTGAGCGACGCGCTGATCGACGTCATCGGCGGCCCGTCGAACGTGGCCTACTACGACCTCTCGCTGCAGCACGTGTCCAAGCCGTTGCTCCGCCGGATGCGCCGCTGGGGCGACGGCGAGCGCTTCCTGCGCCGCATCGCCGACATCAGGGCGAAGTACCCGCACGCGGCGTTCCGTTCGAACTTCATCGTCGGCTACCCGGGCGAGACCGAGGACGACCACGACCAGTTGCTGCGCTTCGTGGAGGAGGCGCAGCTCGACTGGGTCGGCTTCTTCGCCTACTCGCCCGAGGAGGGCACGTTCGCGGTCGGCCTCGAAGGCGCGGTCGACGAAGGCTTGATGAAGGAGCGGTTGCACGAGCTCGGTGAGCTGCAGGACGCCATCACCTCGTCCCGGCGGCGGGCGCTGGTCGGCGAGCGCATCGACGTGTTGGTCGACGCACCCGGCGTGGCCCGCAGCCATCGCGAGACGCCGGAGATCGACGGCATCGTCGAGGTGCCCGAGTCGTTGGCCACGGGCGAGTTCCACACCGTCACCGTGCGGGGCGCGTTCGGGCCCGACCTCGAAGCCGCGTAAGCAGGCAAGCCGTTGCCCCAGGCACCCACGACCTCCTTCGGCCCGTCGGCCCTGGCCACGCCGGCCAACGCCGTCACCTTCGCCCGGTTGCTGCTGACGCCGGTGTGGCTCGCGGTGGTCGTGGCCCGGGGCCCGTCGTGGCCGTCGTTCGTGCTCGGGTTCCTGCTGGCCGCTACCGACGGCGTCGACGGCTACATCGCCCGCCGCCAGGGCACGACCCGTTCGGGCGCGTTCCTCGACCCGCTGGCCGACAAGTTCCTCGTGGTCGGCGGCCTGATCGCGCTGGTCGTGCAAGGCGCGTTCTGGTGGTTGCCGGTGGCGATCATCACCTTGCGGGAGGTCGGGATCAGCTTCTACCGGAGCTGGATGGCGCGGCGGGGCGTGTCGGTGCCGGCGCGTTACTGGGCCAAGGTGAAGACGGTCGTGCAGGAGGTCGCCATCGGCTTCGCCCTGCTGCCCTTCTCCGGCCTGGCGCTGACGGCCAAGGTCGTGCTGTGGGCCGGCGTGGTGCTGGCCGTGGTCACCGGCGGGCAGTACCTCCTCGACGGTCGGAAGGCGGCCACGGGTGCGTTGTGAGGTCGTCGCCATCGGCACCGAGCTGTTGCTCGGCCAGATCGTCGACACCAACTCCTCGTGGATGGGGGAGCAGCTCGCGTTGGCCGGCATCGACTCGCACTTCCAGACGAAGGTCGGCGACAACCTCGAACGCATGGTGCAGGCGTTGCGCATCGCCTTGTCCAGGTCCGACGCCGTCATCGTATGCGGTGGGCTCGGGCCGACGCAGGACGACATCACCCGCGAGGCGATCGCGACCGTGATGAACGTGGCGCTGGTGCGCGACCCGGAGATCGTCGAGCGCATCCGTGCCATGTTCGCCTCCCGTGGCCGGGAGATGGCGGCCAACAACGAGCGCCAGGCCGACGTGCCCGTCGGTGCCCGCATCATCGAGCAGGTGCGGGGGACGGCACCGGGCCTCATCTGCCCCGTCGGCCACAAGGTGATCTACGCCGTGCCCGGCGTGCCCTACGAGATGACCGAGATGATGGAGCGGGCCATCCTCCCCGACCTCCAGGTGCGGGCCGGGACGGCGGCCACGATCCTGTCCAGGACGTTGAAGACGTGGGGCGTGGCCGAGTCGCAGTTGGCCGAGATGCTGGCGCCGCGGTTGGAGGCGCTCGACTCGGCTTCTCCTGGCGGGCCGACGATCGCCTTCTTGGCCAGCGGCATCGAGGGGATCAAGGTGCGGATCACGGCCAAGTCGCCCGACGCCCAGTCGGCCCGCGACCTGCTGACGGCCGAGGAGACCCAGGTGCGTTCGATCCTCGGCGACCTGGTGTTCGGCGTCGACGACGAGACGATGGAGTCGGCCGTCGGCCACCAGTTGCGGGCCCGGGGCTGGACGTTGGGGTTGGCCGAGTCGCTGACCGGTGGTCTGGTCGGGTCTCGATTGACCAACGTGGTCGGCTCGTCGGAGTGGTTTCGCGGCGGGGTGATCTCGTACGCGTCGGAGGTCAAGTTCGACGTGCTCGGCGTGCCGCCCGGGCCGGTGGTGTCGGAGGACGCGGCCCGGGCCATGGCGGTGGGCGCCCGGCGGGTGCTCGGCGCCGACGTCGGCCTGGCCGTCACCGGCGTGGCCGGCCCGGCCGAGCAGGACGGCCAGCCCCCGGGCACGGTCTTCTTCGGGATCGCCCTGCCGGGCGACGATGCCGGCGAGGGCGTGCTGGTGAAGCTGCCGGGCGACCGCCAGCGGGTCCGCCAGTTCGCCGCCATCTCCCTGCTCGACCTGTTGCGCAAGCGCCTGCTCGAGGTTTCCTAGCCGGTATCCCACATCGAACACCCGTTCGCAATTACGCTCATGGAACTCGTTGTCACACCCCCTGCGTATGGTGACGACAACGACACGAGCGATGAAGAAGGGGACGGAAACGTGGAGCGTGAAAAGGCACTCGAGATGGCGCTCGGCCAGATCGACAAGCAGTACGGCAAGGGGTCGATCATGCGGATGGGCGACAAGGAAATCGTCCCCATGGCCGCAATTTCGACCGGGGCCCTGGCCCTCGACCTCGCCCTCGGCATCGGGGGCCTGCCACGTGGACGGGTCGTCGAGATCTTCGGCCCGGAATCGTCGGGCAAGACGACCCTCGCCATGCACGTCGTGGCCGAAGCCCAGCGCAACGGCGGCATCTGCGCCTACATCGACGCCGAGCACGCCATGGACCCGCTGTACGCCAAGAACCTTGGGCTCGACATCGACAACCTGCTGATCTCCCAGCCCGACACCGGCGAGCAGGCCCTCGAGATCGCCGACATGCTGATCAGGTCCGGCTCGCTCGACGTGCTGGTGATCGACTCGGTGGCCGCGCTCACGCCCCGGGCCGAGATCGAGGGCGAGATGGGCGACAGCCACATGGGCCTCCAGGCCCGGCTGATGTCGCAGGCGTTGCGCAAGCTGACGGCCAACCTCAACAAGAGCCAGACGATCTGCATCTTCATCAACCAGCTACGGGAGAAGATCGGCGTGATGTTCGGCTCGCCCGAGACGACACCGGGCGGGCGGGCGTTGAAGTTCTACTCGTCGGTGCGCCTCGACATCCGCCGCATCGAGTCGATCAAGGACGGCGTCGAGGTGGTCGGCAACCGCACCCGGGTGAAGGTCGTCAAGAACAAGGTGGCGCCGCCGTTCCGCCAGGCCGAGTTCGACATCATGTACGGCAAGGGCATCAGCCGCGAGGGCTCGGTGCTCGACGTCGCCGTCGACATCGGCATCGTCAAGAAGTCGGGCGCTTGGTACACCTACGACGGCGAACAGCTCGGGCAGGGCCGGGAGAAGGTCAAGGAGTTCCTGGCCGAGAGCCCCGAGCTGATGATCGAGCTCTACGAGAAGGTGACCACGGCCAAGGGCGCCGGGCCGTCGATCGAAGTGCCATTGGGCGCGGGCGTCGGCGACGACGAGCCCATCACCGTCGGCGACTGACATCCCCCGCCTGGGGCGACCGTCCAATCCTGCCGGGTTCGGCGGGATTGGGCGATTGCCCAGGCAGGAGTGGGGTGGGCACCGTCGAAGTTACCTTCTGCGCGACCTGCGCATAGTGCTGCTTTGGGGGGCACGCAGGCTGATGGAAGTTCTGAAGGTATCCAGCAAGTCCAACCCCAACTCCTGCGCAGGAGCGTTGGCTGGCGTGCTCCGCCAGCAGGGCGCGGTCGAGGTGCAGGTCGTGGGCGCGGGCGCGCTCAACCAAGCCATCAAGGCGGTGGCCATCGCTCGCGGCTTCGTGGCCTCGTCGGGCATCGACCTCGTCTGCGTGCCGACGTTCGCCGACATCGAGATCGACGGCGAGAGCCGCACCGCCATCCGCCTGCTCATCGAAGACCGCGAGGGCCGCATCCCGGTGACCCTCGACATGCGCGACGGCGCCACCACCCCCGCTTTCGGCCAGATCCACAGGGCTGAGCACGCGCCGGTGGCCGAAAGCGGCGCCGTCGAAGGGGCGACGCCCGCCTAACCTGGGCCGGTGGCCCGCACCTATTTCGTCCGCACCTTCGGGTGCCAGATGAACGAGCACGACAGCGAGCGCATCGCCGGCTTGCTCGAGGCCGACGGGCTCGTGGCCGCGCCCAGCGCCGAGGAGGCCGATGTCGTCGTCCTCAACACCTGCACGATCAGGGAGAACGCCGACAACAAGCTCTACGGCAACCTCGGCCACCTGAAGGCCATCAAGGACCGGCGGCCCGGTATGCAGATCGCCGTCGGTGGCTGCATGGCTCAGAAGGACCAGGGCCGCATCCAGGAGCGGGCGCCCTACGTCGACGCCGTCTTCGGCACCCACAACGTGGCCGACGCCACCGACCTGCTGCGGCGGGCGGCCGAGACCGGCGGGCCGGTGATGGAGATCCTGGACGAGGCCGGCGCCGAGTTCGCCAGCGCGCTGCCGGCGGTGCGGGACGTGCCCTACGCCGCGTGGGTCACGATCCAGGTGGGGTGCGACAACTCGTGCGCCTTCTGCATCGTGCCGTCGGTGCGGGGCAAGGAGATCAGCCGGCCGCTCGACGACATCGTCGGTGAGGTGCGTTCGCTGGCGGCCGACGGGGTCACCGAGGTGACGCTGTTGGGGCAGAACGTCAACAGCTACGGCCGCGACCTGACCAAGCGGCGGCCGCTGTTCGCCGAACTGCTGCGGGCCACGGCCAACGTCGACGGCATCAGGCGGGTGCGCTACACCAGCCCCCATCCCAAGGACCTGCGGCCCGAGACCATCGAGGCCATGGCGTCCGAGGCCGCGGTCTGCGACCACCTCCACTACCCGCTGCAGTCGGGGAGCGACCGGGTGCTGGCGGCCATGCACCGCGGCTATACCGCCGAGCGTTACCTGGCCAAGCTGGCCCTGGCCCGTGCGGCCGTGCCCGACCTGGCCGTGACCACCGACGTCATCGTCGGCTTTCCCGGCGAGACCGACGCCGACTTCGAACGCACCCTCGAGGTCGCGGCCGCGGCCGAGTACGACAGCGCCTACACCTTCGTCTTCTCGCCGCGGCCGGGGACCGAGGCCGCCTTGATGACGGACCGCTTCGTCGACCCCGACGTGGTGGCCGAGCGCTTCGAACGCCTGACCGTCGTGGTCGAACGGTCGGCGTTGGCCAAGCACCAGGCCAGGGTCGGGCGGGTCGAGGAAGTGTTGGTCGAAGGCCCGAGCCGCAAGGACCCGGGCGTGCTCACCGGCCGCACCCGCCAGAACAAGCTCGTCCACTTCGTGGGCGAGGCGGCGCCAGGCTCGTATGCCGACGTGCACATCACCAGGGCGGCGGCCCATTACCTGGCCGGCGACCTCGTGGCCGTCACGGCCAAGCCCCGCCACCGCCGCCGCATCCCCGTTGCCGCCCTCTGACCCACCGCCCGGGGCCGAGGCGGTCAGCATCGGGAAGTCGAACGCCGCCGTGTACCGGGTGGGTCCGACGTTCGTGAAGACGATGGCGCCCACGTGGGACCGGGGGCTCGACGCCGAACACGACCGCCTGGTGTGGTTGGCGACGACGGCGATGGCGGCCCACGCTCCGACGGTGGTCGACTTCGACGAAGGCGCCGCCCGGCTGGTGACGACCGCGCTGGCCGGCGTCGATGCCGCCACCCTGGTCGAGGGGGGCGAAGTCGACGGCCACGACCTGGCCCGCCGGATGGGGGCGGCGCTGCGGGAGATGCACGACGGGTTGGACGCCGAGGCCTGCCCGTTCGACGAGCGCCTCGATCGGAAATTGTCGGCGTGCGACCGGCGCATACGAGAGGGCGGCGTCGACGTCGACGACTTCGAGGCCGAACAAGCCGGCCGCTCGCCCGAGGGCGTGCTCGACGAGTTGCGGGCGACGCGGCCGGCGGGCGAAGACCTGGTCGTCACCCACGGCGACTGGTGTTGGCCCAACGTGGTGTTCGACGGCGACGGGCGGTGGGGGATGGTCGACGTCGGCGCCCTCGGCGTGGCCTGCCGGTGGTACGACGTCGGCATCGGCTGCCGGAGCACGATCCACAACGGGGGTGCGGGCGCGGCCGGGCACTTCCTCGCCGGCTACGGCGTCGAGGCCGACCACGAGCGCATGGGCTACTACGTGTTGCTCGACGAGCTCCAGTGAGGACGCACCTCGTGCTGGTGGGGCCGACGGCCTCGGGGAAGTCGGCGGTCGCGGCGGCCATCGCCCAGCGGCGACCCGACGTCGAGCTCGTGAGCGCCGATGCCATGCAGGTGTACCGGGGCATGGACATCGGCACGGCCAAGTCGAGCGAGCCCCACCACCTGGTCGACATCGTCGAGCCGGGCGACGACTACTCGGTGGCCCGCTTCCAACACGATGTGGCCGGCGCCCTCGACGGCATCGAGCGGCGGGGGCACCGGGCGGTCGTCGTCGGGGGCACCGGCCTCTACGTACGTGCCGTGACCGACGACCTCGACGTGCCCGGGCAGTGGCCCGACGTCAAAGCCGCCGTCGACGCCGAGCCCGACACCGCCGCACTCCACCGGCGGCTGGCGCAACTCGACCCGACGGCGGCGGCCCGCATGGAGCCCTCCAACCGGCGGCGCATCGTGCGGGCGCTGGAGGTCACGATCGGCAGCGGCCGCCCGTTCTCCGAGTACGGACCTGGCCTCGACCGGTACCCGCCGACCGAGCGCTTCCACCTGGCGGGGCTGCGGGTCGAGCGGGCGGTCCTGCACCGACGGATCGAACGCCGTTTCGACGCCATGGTCGAGCGGGGCTTGGTCGGCGAGGTCGCCGGTCTCCAGGGCCGGCTGGGCCGCACCGCCCGCCAGGCCCTCGGCTACAAGGAGATCCTCGGCCACGTCGAGCACGGCGAGCCCCTCGAAGCGTGCGTCGAGGAGGCGGTCCGGCGCACCAAGCGGTTCGCCCGGCGCCAGGAGGCGTGGTTCGGGCGAGACCCCCGCATCACCTGGTACGACGCCGGCGACGACAATGCGGTCGCCCTCGCCGACCGGGTGCTGGGAGACTGGGAGGACCGATGCCGCACCTAGTCCTCACCAAGCACCACGGGTTGGGCAACGACTTCCTCGTCCTGCTCGACACCGACGACGCCCACGCCGCCGACCAGGAGGCGATGGCCGTCGCGCTCTGCGACCGGCACACCGGCATCGGCGCCGACGGCCTCATCCGCCTCGGCCCCGGGCTGCGGATGCACCTGCACAACGCCGACGGCAGCCGGGCCGAGATGAGCGGCAACGGGGTCCGCTGCCTGGCCCAGGCGATCATCGACAACGGCGTACACGGCGGGCCCGACTTCGAGATCCAGACCGACGCCGGGCCCAGGTGGGTGGCCACCAACTTCAACGGGAAGTACACGGTCGACATGGGGCCGGCCCGCATCGTCGCCAGCGACCCCACCGCGAGGCGGGCGGAGGTCGACACCGGCAACCCCCACCTGGTGCTGGCCGACGAGGGCCAGGACCTGCTCGAGCTCGGGCGCCAGCACCCGGACGTCAACGTCGAGCTCGTCTCGGGCGAGGGCTTCGAGCTGACCATGCGGGTCCACGAACGGGGCGCGGGCATCACCCGGGCCTGCGGCACGGGTTCCTGCGCGGCCGCGGCCGCGGCCCACGACTGGGGCCTGGTCGGCACCAACGTGACCGTCCACAACCCCGGCGGCGACCTCGAGGTCGAGCTCAAGGACGAGACCGTCCTGCTCACCGGGCCCGCCGTCTTCATCGCCAGGATCGAAGTGCCATGGCCCTGATCGAACGCAGCTTCCGGGAGAAGATCATCCTCGTCGGGGTGATCCTCCCGGGCCGGGACGAGGACGACGTCGACGCCCACCTCGACGAGCTGGCCCAACTGATCGACACCGCCGGCGCCGACGTGGTGGCCCGGGTCGTGCAGCGCCGGTCCGCGCCCGATCCGGCCACCTACATCGGCAAGGGCAAGGCCGAGGAGCTGCACGAGCTGTCGCTGGCGGTCGACAGCGACACCGTCGTCTTCGACGACGAGCTTTCGCCGGCGCAGCAGCGCAACCTGGAGAAGATCCTCGGCCGGACCGCCATCGACCGCACCGCCGTGATCCTCGACATCTTCGCCCAGAACGCCCGCACCCAGGAGGGCAAGGCCCAGGTCGAGCTGGCCCAACTGCAATACCGGTTGCCCCGGCTGCGGGGGCGGGGCGTGCAGCTCTCCCAGCAGGGCGCGGGCATCGGCACCCGGGGCCCGGGCGAGACCCAGCTCGAGGTCGACCGCCGCCGCCTCGTGCGCCGTATGCAGAAGCTCGAGCACGAGCTCAAGGAGCTCCGCAAGCACCGCGAGGTGCAGCGCAAGCAACGCACCGCCGGCCCGACCCATACCGTCTCGATCGTCGGCTACACCAACGCCGGGAAGTCGACGTTGCTCAACCGGCTGACCGATGCCGGGGTGCTGGCCGAGAACCGGCTGTTCGCGACCCTCGATCCCCGCACCCGGCGGCTGCAACTGCCCGGCGGTGAGACCGTGTTGCTGTCCGACACCGTGGGGTTCATCCGCAAGCTGCCCCACCAACTGGTCGAGGCCTTCCGCTCGACGCTCGAAGAGGTGGCCGAGGCCGACCTGCTGGTACACATCGTCGACGGGTCGGCGGCCAACGCCGAGGAGCAGATCGACGCCGTCCACGAGGTGCTGGCCGAGATCGACGCCGACGACCGGCCCGAGCTCATCGCCATCAACAAGGCCGACATCGCCGCCCCCGAGGCCAAGGCGTTGCTCGGCCGGTATCCGGGCTCGGTGCTGTTCTCGGCCGCCACCGGCGAGGGGGTCGACGAGTTGCTCGCCGTGCTCTCCGATCGGCTCCGTGCCCTCGACTCCGTGGTCGAGCTCCTCGTCCCCTACGATCGGGGTGACGTCGTCGCCGCCATCCACCGTGAGGGCGAGGTCATCGTCGAGACCCACGAGGACGCCGGCACCCGCATCCGCGCCCGCCTCGCCCCCGCCGGCGCCGCCCGCTTCCGCGAGTTCACCACCGTCTGACTGCGTGCTTTCGGCCACAGGCGCGTGCTCTGGCGCGCGCATTTGGCCGAAAGCCAAGCCTTGGTTGGCATGGCCCGCCCTGGCCGGGCGGGCCTGTTCCAGTGTCGGGGCCGCGGCGCGCTTGGGTTGCGGCGGTGTCAAGGCCGCTTCGCGTCCCTTCGGGACGGCCGCCGGAGGCGGCCGGCCTTGACGCCGCCTCGGTGGTCCTTGCGTTCGGTATTACCGCTCTCGCTTTCGCACACTGAC
>JAXDPV010000036.1:0-4963 GCA_034668185.1 Actinomycetota bacterium | reverse complement strand
GTGCCCGTCTTCGAGCGCAAGGAAGAGACCGACGCCAACTACGAGCGGTGCGTCCGGCTACTGCACGATCACCACGGCGAGGTGCGCGCCGCGTTTGGTAGCCACAACCTGCGTTCTCTCGCGTACGCGATCTCCGAGGCACGTGCGCGTGGCATCCCGGACACGGGCTACGAGATCCAGATGCTCTACGGCATGGCCGAGCCGATCCACGCCGCCATCAGGAGGCTCGGCCTCCGGCTCCGCGTTTACTCACCGGTCGGCGACCTCGTCCCCGGCATGGCCTACCTCGTCAGGCGGCTGCTCGAGAACACGTCGAACGAGAGCTTCGTGCGCCACCGCTTCGCCGAAGGCCGCCAACTCGAAGACCTCTTGGCGCCCCCCGACGCCGACACCATCCCCGAGCACGACCCGCCGAGGAAGGGACGCACCACCGACCCCGACGACCCCGGCCCCTACCACCACGAGCCCCACGCCGAGTTCCGCCGCCCGCCGGCGCGCCGGGCCCTGGCCCAAGCCGTCGAAGCCGCCGACCCGGCCAGGCGACCGCCCCTCGACATCCCCGCGGTCATCGGCGGCGAGCGCTTCCACACCGGCGACACCATCGCCTCGGTCGACCCCGCCGACTACGAACGCACCGTCGCCATCTCGGCGTCGTGCTCGGCAGAGGACGCCGACGCGGCCGTCGCTGCCGCCAACCGGGCGTGGCCCGCGTGGCGCGACACGCCGGCGCGACAACGGGCGGCCGTGCTCTTCAAAGCGGCCGAGTGGATGCGCCATCGACGCGAAGCCATCGCCGCCCTCGAGGTCTACGAAGCCGGCAAGCCGTGGAAGGAAGCCGACGGCGACGTCTGCGAAGCCATCGACTTCTGCGAGTACTACGGGCGCGAGATGATCCGGATCGCGACCCACGGCGGCGACGTCGAGTCGCCCCCGGGCGAGCGCAACGTCATGCAGTACCAACCACGAGGGATCGTCACCGTCATCGCCCCGTGGAACTTTCCACTGGCGATCCCGACCGGCATGGTGAGCGCGGCCCTCGTCACCGGCAACGCCGTGGTCTTCAAGCCGGCCGAGCAGACACCGGCCATCGCCTTCAAGCTCTACGAGGCCTTCGAGGCCGCGGGCCTGCCGCCGGGCGTGTTGGGCTTCCTCCCGGGCAAGGGCGAGACCGTCGGGGCACGACTGGTCGAGCACCCGGAGGTGGCGATGATCGTCTTCACCGGATCGAAGGCCGTCGGCCTCGGCATCGTCGTCACCGCGGCCCGACACCGCGAAGGCCAACGCCAGGTGAAGCGGGTCATCGCCGAGATGGGCGGCAAGAACGCGTTGATCGTCGACGACGACGCCGACCTCGACCAGGCCGTCCCGGCGGCGGTCACGTCGGCCTTCGGGTACGCCGGCCAGAAGTGCTCGGCGGCCTCGCGGCTCATCGTCCTCGACGCCGTCTACGACGACATGGTCGAACGCCTCACCGGCGCCGTCGGCCAACTCCGCATCGGCCACCCCAAGGAGATGGGCGTGCAACTCGGCCCCGTCATCGACCAGGAGGCCTACGACCGCATACTCGGCTACGCCGGCGAAGCCGCGGCGGCGACGAACACGAAGCGCGGTGGTTGGTTCATCGCGCCGGTGGTCGTCGTCGACGCGCCACCCAGCGCGCGAATCTCGCGGGAGGAGATCTTCGGCCCGGTGCTCACCGTCCATCGGGCCACCGACCTCGACCACGCCATCGCCATCGCCAACGACACCGACTACGCCCTCACCGGTGGCTTCATGTCGCGCTCGCCGGCCAACATCGCCAAGGTCACGGCCGAACTGCGGGCCGGCAACGTGTACGTCAACCGGGGCACGACCGGCGCCGTCGTCGGCCGCCAACCCTTCGGTGGTTACGGCATGTCAGGAGTGGGGTCGAAGGCCGGCGGACCGGACTATCTGCTCCAATTCCTCGACCCACGGGTCGTGACCGAGAACACGCTCCGTCAGGGTTTCGCACCCGATCGACTCGAATCCGAAACGTAGGATGCGTGACGCGGCGCAGGTGACTCGTCTAGGGTGACCGAAGCTTCAAGCAGGACGGTGGTGGGGGTGGGGCCCACCGAAGACCCTGCAGCCTCCGGGCTGGGTCGCGTACAACCTCGGAGACTCGTCTTTTCATGCCTACAGGTTCATTCGTCACGTCCCGCCACTGGACGAGCCGCCTGATGACGGCGCTGCTCGCCGCGTCGGTGGTCATCGCCCTGACGGCGTCGCCCGCCTTGGCCGACGTCTCGTTCATCAACGCCAAGCGGGCCGGAGCCGGCCTCTCGCCCGTGAGCGACAGCGGCGGCCTGGCTTCGCTGGCCAGGTCGCATTCGTCGCAGATGGCCAACGAGAACCGGCTCTACCACACGGGTGATCTCGGCGGCGCGGTGAGCTCGGTCCTGCCGACGTGGCAGGGCGTGGGTGAGAACGTCGGCGTGGGTGCGTCGCTGGCCGACGTGAACGCCATGTTCATGAACTCGTCACCCCACCGGGCCAACATCCTCGGCAACTTCAACATGGCCGGCGTGGGGGTGGCCACCGGCCCCGATGGTCGGGTGTGGGTGACGCAGATGTTCGCCCGGGTGCCCGGCGGCGGCGGGGCGGCGGCGTCGACCGCACCCAAGCCGACGACGGCCACGGCCACCACCATCGCCCGCTCGGCCACCACGACGCGCGCTTCGCGTTCGTCGACCGGTACCCGTACCCAGTTGCGGCCCGCGCCCGCTCCGGCGGAGGGCGAGGTCGCGGCCGGCCCGCCGGCGGTGGGCGCGGTCGCCGGCAAGTTCGGCGGCTACCAACTCCTGACCGCGGACGGTGGTGTCTTCACCAACGGCGACGCGCCCTTCGTCGGTAGCGCCGCCGACCTCCAGACCGACGAGCACATCGTCGGCGGTTCGGCCACGCCGACGGGCCACGGGTACGTCCTCTTCGGCGAGCGGGGCGGCGTCTTCACCTTCGGCGACGCCGAGTACGTCGGCAGCGGGGCCGAGTCGCCGCTGAACGCCGCTGTCGTCGCCGGCGCGGTCTCGCCCACGGGCAAGGGCTACACCTTGTTCGCCCAGGACGGCGGGGCCCTCACCTTCGGCGACGCCGAGTACGTCGGCAGCGCCGCCGGCCCCCAACCGCTGAACGGCCCGGTCGTCGGCGGCGTGCGCACCCCGACGGGCCGGGGCTACTGGCTCGTCGGGTCCGACGGCGGGGTCTACGCCTTCGGCGACGCCGTCTTCCTCGGCAGCGCCGCCGAGCTCGGCCCGCTGGCCGCGCCCATCGCCGGGATGGCGGCCACCGTCACCGGCAAGGGCTACTGGTTGGTCGGCTCCGACGGCGGCGTGTTCGCCTTCGGCGACGCCGTCTTCCACGGGTCGTCGGCCGGCCAGCCGATCCCGTCGTCGGTGCCGGTGAAGGGCCTGGTGCCTGCGCCCACCGCCAAGGGCTACTGGCTCGTGCGTCAAGACCGCGAGGTCGTGCCCTTCGGCATCGTCGACGGCCCGATCCTGCGGCCGCCGGCGGTGTCCACGACGCGGATGCTCTAGTCGGGCGGTCGCTAGGGTCGGTGCCCATGGGTACGGATCGTTTCGAAGGCAAGGTCGCGGTGGTCACGGGCGGGGCCAGCGGCATCGGCAAGGCCACGGTGCTGCGCTTCCTCGACGAAGGTGCGTCGGTGGTGGCCGCCGACTTCAACGCCGAGTCGGGCGCGGCGTTGATCGCCGAAGCCGACGACAAGCGCTTGCGGTTCGTACGGGCCGACGTGTCGGCCGAGGCCGACGTCGAGGCGGTGGTGGCGTCGGCCGTCGAGGAGTTCGGCCGGCTCGACGTCTGGTGCAACAACGCCGGCGTCGGCGGGGCCTTCGGTTCGATCGCCGACATCACCGTCGAGGACTGGGACTACACCGTGGCCGTGTTGTTGCGCAGCGTCTTCCTCGGCACCAAGCACGCGGTGCGGGCCTTCCGGGCCCAAGGCGGCGGCGGTGCCATCGTCAACACCGCGTCGGTCGCGGGGTTGCGGGCCGGCGCCGGGCCCCAGGCGTACTCGGCGTGCAAGGCCGGCGTCGTCAACTTCACACGGGCGACGGCGTTGGAGCTCGCGCCCGAGTGGGTGCGGGTCAACTGCGTGTGCCCCGGCGGCATCAACACGCCGCTGCTCAACTTCGGTAACGCCGAAGCCGTCGGCCAGGTGCTCGACACCATCCAACCCTGGCCCCGCCACGGACGGCCGGAGGACATCGCCGCCGCCATCTGCTTCCTCGCCAGCGACGACGCTTCCTTCGTCACCGGCGAAGCGTTGGTGGTCGACGGCGGGCTGACGATCACCGGCTCGACGGGTTCGTCGGGCCGCACCTTGGGCGGCGGCGCGCTGCCGGCCGGCGCGTCGGGCGTGTCGAAGGGCTCGACGGGCGAGACGCCCGTGATCCGCATGGGCTCGTAGCGGGTGGCGGTCAAGAGCACCGAACCGCTCGGCCCGTTCCCGCCGGGGGCCGATCCGGTCGAGTACGACAAGCTCCGCCGGCGGGTGCTGTGGAAGTTCCCGAGCGGGCTCTTCGTCATCGGCAGCCGAGCCGGCGATCGCCGCAACCTGATGACGGCCAACTGGGTCGGGCAGGTGAGCTTCGAGCCCAAGCTGGTGGCGGTGTCGATCGAGAAGGACGCGCTGACCCATGCGCTCGTCGCCGAGGGCCGGGTCTTCACCGTGAACGTCATCGATCGCGAGGACCGCGCCATCGTCCGCAAGTTCACCAAGCCGGTCGACGTGTCGGAGTACGAGACCCACGACTCGCCGGTCACCGGCGCGCCCGTGCTCGACGGCGCCGTGGCCTACGTCGACTGCCGGCTGCACCAGGAGGTCGACCTCGGCACCAGCACGCTCTTCGTCGGCGAGGTCGCGGACGCCGGTTTCCAGAAGGCGGAGGAAACCGAGGTCCTCCGCATGGAGGACACCCGCATG
>JAXDPV010000035.1:0-5570 GCA_034668185.1 Actinomycetota bacterium | reverse complement strand
GCGCCGCCGCTGCCGCCGAAGCCGGTCGCCTCGACCGGCTGGCTCGGCGCGGCCCTCGATCGGATACGCGGACGCGAAACGAGGGACCGTCGCCGTTGACGGTCCCCCGGTTCGCTGGGGTCTGTTGTCGCTGAGGGTTACGCCGCGATGCGGGGGCGGTGCTGGTGGCGTACCTCGGGCTCTTCGCCCTCGGAGGTGCCGAGCCAGTGGAAGGCCGCCCGCCACATGCTGGTGCTGCCGGCCATGAACAGACCGGTCATCACGGTCCCGACGTCGGTGTTGCGGATCGTCACGCCGTAGCGGGCGAAGACCGAGTAGTCGAGCCACAGGGCGGCGACGACGCCGAGCACCAGGGTGGTGAGCAGGTGGAACTTGGCCAACGCGGGGACGAAGTCCTCGAGCAGGTCGACCACCTTGAAGATCGCGAGACCCATCAGGATGACGATGGCGAAGTCGTACATGGTGTTGCCTCCTGGCGGGTCGGTCGTGGGGTCAACCCGTCATCACCTTCGACTGCGATGGTGGCGCCGAGGTAACAACTAGGTTTCGCAGGCGTGCGTGTACGTGTGCCGGCGTCGTCGGCCAACCTCGGGCCTGGCTTCGACACGCTGGCGTTGGCGTTGGCCCTGCACGTCGAGGTGTCGGTGTCGCCCGCGGACTCGTTGACGATCGTCGCGACCGGCGAAGGCGCCGACCTCCCCACAGGCCCCGACCATTTGGCGGCCCAGGTGGTGCGGGCGGTCGCGGGCCACGACCGCTTCGCAATCGAGGTGCATTCGTCGATCCCGGTGGGGCGGGGGTTGGGCTCTTCGGCGGCGCTGGCCGTGGCCGCGGCCGCGGCCGTTGGGGCCGACGACGTGCTGGCCGTGGCTGCCGCGGTCGACGGCCACCCCGAGAACGCGGCGGCGTCGATGATGGGCGGGTTGGTGACGGCCACGACGGTCGAGGGCGCGCCGGTGTCCAACCGTTTGGCCCTCGACCCCGAGTTGGCGTTCGTGGTGCTCGTCCCCGATCGGCTGTTGCCGACCAAGGAGGCGCGCGCGGCGTTGCCGACATCGATCCCGCACGGCGACGCCGGCTTCAACCTCGGGCGTACGGGGTTGTTGCTCGCCGGTCTCGCCGACCACCGGCTGTTGGTGGCCGAGGCCACCGAAGACCGGTTGCACCAGCCCTACCGCACGCCGTTGTTCCCCGAGTCGGTGGCGCTGCTCGCGGGGTTGCGGGCGGCGGGGGCGTTGGCCGTGTGTTGGTCGGGGGCGGGGCCCAGCCTGCTGGCGATTTGCACGGCCGACTCGGCCGACGGCGTGCAGCGCGCCGGCGAGCGGCTGCTGGCCGACGCCGGCGTGGCCGGGCGGTCGTTGCGGCTCGCGCCCGACCTGCACGGGCTCGTGGTCGAGTAGAACGGTCGCCGTGCCGAGCCAGCCGTCGAAGGAGCTCGTGGCCGTGCCCAACCCCCACCCGGGTCGGGAGTACGAGGTCACCTGCGAGACGCCCGAGTTCACTTGCGTGTGCCCCATGACGGGCCAGCCCGACTTCGCCACCGTCCGCATCACCTACGTGCCCGGCGACTCGATCGTCGAGCTCAAGTCGCTGAAGCTCTATCTCTGGAGCTACCGCGCCGAGGGCGCGTTCCACGAGGACGTGACCAACCGGATACTCGACGACCTGGTCGCGGCGGTGGCGCCCCGGCGCATGTCGGTCGTGACCGACTGGTTGGTGCGGGGCGGCATCCACACCGTTGTCCGATCGGAGCACCCTTCATGAGCCCTGTCCTCGACGACCGCCACGACTTCGCCCACCCGGTCGAGGGCGACGCCGCGTGGAGCGAGAGCTACTACTTCAACTGCTACTGCCCCGACACCGACGCCGGCTTCTTCACCCGCATGGGCATCCGGCCGAACGAGGGCACGATCGACGTGGGCTTGTCGATCTGGCTGCCCGGCGGCGGGCTGGCCGCGCTGCGCCACGTTCGTGAGCAGACGGTGATGATCGACGACGACCTGGTCGTGGGGCCTGTGCGCTACGAGCGGCTGGCCCCGATGAAGTCGTGGCGCTTGGTGGCATCGGGTGAGTCGACGTTGGGTCCTGTCTCGATGGACGTCACCTTCGACGCGCTCACCCCGCCCATCGGCGCCGACGGCCAAGGTAGTGAGGGCGCGTCCTCTTCGTCGGCCGCGACCCGCCAGGTCGTGGGCAAGGGCCACTTGGAACAGGCGGGCCGGTGGTCCGGGTGGATCGAGGGGCCGTCGGGCCAGCGTTCGGTGCTCGGGCCCGACGCCCGCGGCAACCGCGACAAGTCGTGGGGGCCTCGGCGTTGGGGCGGGCCGAAGATGTGGCGGTGGTTCTCCGTCAACGTCGGCGACGACGTGCACTTCGGCGGCATCCGCATCGGCACCGACGCCGGCGACCTCCACCGGGGTTGGGTCTGGAAGGACGGCTCGGCCACTTCGGTTGCCTCGTGGGACGTGCGCACGTCGCTCGCCGACGACGGCGTCACCCACCGGGTCACCGAGCTCACCGTCACCGACAAGCGCGGTCGCGTCCACGAGCTGCGGGCCGACCTGTTGCGGGTCGACCCCGGGCCCGCCGGCATCCGGCCCAACGCCACCATCGTCAACGAAGGCCTGGCCCGCTGGTCGTATGAGGGTCGCACCGGTTACGGCATCAGCGAATACCTCCACCAACTCGGCCCCGACTCCCGCCCGGTCGTGCCCGTCGAGTAGCGCCGCCTGGCATTTTGGGAGAAGCTGGCTGAGAACCCTGGGAGGTTCTGATGCCGAACCCCAACGCCATCGTCTCGACCACCATCCGGCTCTCGCCTTCGCTGGATCGCGAGGCCGCCGAGGTGATGCTGCAACGTGACGAAGGCATCACCGTCGAACTCGAGGGCGAGCGCCGCGTGCGCCTTGACCCGGCCGACCCCCGGTCACCCGGCTTCGCCCAGGTGCTCGGTGGCCTGGCCGAGCTCGGTCGTCCGGTGTACCTCGAGGTCGACCCCGAGTCCGACGCCATCACCCGCATGTTCGTCCCCCACGTGGCCCGGGTCGTCGGCGTGGAGGAACGGAGCGGGTCGCTCGACGTCGAGCTCGACGCATCGCACGCGCGCCACGTACTGCCCCTCGACGACCCCGACGGCCCCGAGCTGGCCGAGCGCCTGCGCTCGGCGTTGCGTGACCGGCGCCCGGTCGTCGTGGTCGAGGACGATGCCCACCGCATCATCGAGGTCCGCGAATACACGCCGGACCCGGAGGGGCCGCTGCCCCCTTTTGGCCCCAGCCTGCCGCCTAAGCCGAAGCCCGTCTGGTGGTGGCCGCCTTTGCTCGATCGGCCCTTCCGCCAGATCTGGTGGTGGATCCGCTGGCCGTGGTGGTGGTGGTTCGGCTGCATCTCGGCGACGAGGGCGCAAGAGGTCTTCGACGACATGGCCATCAGGACGTGTGCCCCGTTGACCGTGCCGCCGCCTTGCATCCCGTTCATGTACCCCGACGACGGGTGCTGGGCCCGAGCCCACGAGATGTGCCGGCTGATGCTCGGCATGGGCCTGTCGCCGAACAAGGTCTGGATCGCGTGCAGCCCCGGGCATTACCTCCACGCCCTCACGAAGAACCACCCGCAATGTTTCGTCGACTGGGGTTGGCACGTGGCCCCGACGCTGTGCGTGCGCGGCCCCCGATGGTTCGCGAGCCAGCGCATGGTGATCGACCCGTCGCTGTGCACCACCCCGGTGACCGAGGCGGCGTGGAAGGGACTGCAGGGAGACCCAGGGGCCACCCTGACCGACACCGGGCCCGACCAGTTCTGGCCGAGCGGCGGCACCGACCCGACCTACTCGTCGACCAACGCCACCCTGGCGCAGTACCGCCTGGCGTTGCAGAACCGGTCGAATCAGGTCGGGCCCCCGCCTTACGCCAATTGTTAGCCACCATCCGTTTCCTGGGACGGAAGGCGGGGTAGACATGCCCCGGACGAACAGCCAATAGCGGAGCGATTCGTCGACACGGAGCCCGGGCGGAAACGCCGGGCTCCCGTCGCGTCAGGGGCGCGGCGGGCTGGGCCCGGGCCCGCGTAGGGTGCGGGCCGTGACCGAAGAGGCAACCCTGCGTGAGTTGGCCGACGGCCTCGGCTTCCCCGAAGGCCCCGTCGTCCTCCCGAACGGCGACGTCCTGGTGTGCGAACTGCGGGCCGGGCGGGTGTCGATCGTGGACACCAAGACCGGCGAGCGCACGACGCTGGCCGAGCCGGGCGGCAGCCCGAACGGCGCCGCCATCGGCCCCGACGGCAAGGTCTACGTCTGCAACAGCGGCGGATGGCGGTGGTCCGACCTCGGCCACCTCACCATCCCGGGCGACCACCACGGCACCCAGGCCGACGACTACATCGGCGGCCGCATCCAACGCATCGACCTCGATACCGGCGCCGTCGAAGACGTCTACACCGAGTGCGACGGCCGGCCCCTCAAGGCGCCCAACGACCTCGTCTTCGACGCCGGCGGCGACCTCTGGTTCACCGACCACGGCCACATGCGCGCCAGGGAGCGGGACCGGGGCGGCGTCTACCGGGCCAAGCCCGACGGCTCGCAGATCGAGGAGGTCGTCTACCCCCTCGACTCGCCCAACGGCATCGGCCTCTCGCCCGACGGCACCCGCCTCTACGTGGCCGAGACCCACACCGGGCGGGTCTTCTGGTGGCCCGTCCCCGTCCCGCCGAACCCGCTGCCCTTCGGCCACGGCGGCACCCTCCTCCACGGCGCGCCAGGCAACCAACTGTTCGACTCGCTCGCGGTCGACGGCGAGGGCTATGTGTGCGTGGCCACCATCGGCAACGGCGGCATCACCGTGATCTCGCCCGACGGCGAATCGGTCCAGCACGCCGGCCTGCCCGACGCCGTCGTCACCAACATCTGCTTCGGCGGCCCCGACAACCGGACCGCCTACGTCACCCTGTCGAGCACGGGCAAGCTCGTCGCCTTCGACTGGCCCAGGCCCGGGCTCCCGCTGGCCTTCTGACGGCTACGGCAGAATGTCGTCGATGTCGATGATCCCCCGGTACACGACCCGCCTGGCGGCGCTGACCGACGGGATCTTCCTCCGGGCCATGCTCTACGAGGCGGCCGCGCCCACCAGCCGTGAACGGCCGTCGCGGGAGTCGGTGCTGTCGAACCCGGCGGTCACCGCCTTCGTCGACGGATGGGGCCGGGCCGGCGACCACGGCATCATCGCCGAGACCGACCTCGAACCCGTCGGGGCGGCGTGGTTCCGCGTCTTCCCCGACGACGATCCCGAGGGCGGCTTCGCCGGCGGCGAGACACCCGAGCTCCTCATCGCCCTCGCCCCCGAGCACCGGGGCAAGGGCGTTGGCGGCCTCCTCCTCGACGCCCTCGTCGAGCAGGCCAGGGACGAACGCACGCGGACGATCGGGCTCAACGTGCCCCGGGTCAACCTGCCGGCGGTCGCCCTCTTCCGCCGCCACGGGTTCGAGGTCGTGCGCGAGCGCGACGGCATCCTCACCATGCACCGGGCCCTGATCTGACGACGTCGCTGCCGCGGGTCGAAGCCCTCCTCCGGGAGACG
>JAXDPV010000034.1:0-11910 GCA_034668185.1 Actinomycetota bacterium | reverse complement strand
GGTCAGGCGGGCCGACGTCATCGTCGTGCTCGACGGCGGTCGGGTGGCCGAGCGGGGGAGCCACGACGAGCTCGTGGCCCTCGGCGGCCGTTACGCCGAGATGTTCAACCTCCAGGCCTCCCGCTATGTCGACGACGACGTCGAGGAGGTGGCCCGTGGCTGAACACGTGCGGGCCCTGCGCGAGGTCATCTCGATCGCGTGGCGCGCCGACCGTTGGCGCATGGTCGCGGTGATGGTGATGAGCATCGCCAGCCAGGCGGCCAGCCCGCTCTACGCGGTCGGCCTGGGTTGGTTGACCGACGCCGTGACCCACGGGAGCCGCGCCGAGCTCCGCGCCGCGATCCTCCTCTGGGCCGCGGTGATGGCCTACGGCCATGTGGCCGCGTTCCGCGTCTTCCCGATGCGGATGCACCTGCGGGAGAGCGCGGTACACGAGGTCGACCTGCGGTTGGTCGAGCTGGCCGGCGGCATCCCCGGCATCGAGCACTTCGAACGGGCCGAGTACGCCGACAAGGTCGACCTGCTGCGCAACGACCGCTTCTCGCTGTCGGGCGCGCCGGACGCCGTCGTGTTCAACATTGCCATCCCCGTGCAGGTGGTGGTGACCGCCGTCGTGCTCGCCCGCATCCACCCCGCCCTCATCCTGCTGCCCGTGTTCGGCGTGCCCGCGGTGCTGGCGTCGCGGTCGATGACCAACGGGCTCGAAGCCCTGCGCGAGGAGTTGGCCGAGCGCGGCCGCGTGCGCACCCACCTCTTCCGCACCGCCCTGTCGAACGAAGCCGGCAAGGAGGTCCGCATCTTCGGGCTCGGGCCCACGCTGTTGCGCCGCCGCGACGAGATCTGGCAGTCCGTCGAGGGTCGCACCCTGCGCACCAACTACCGCTTCCAGTTGAAGTCGATCGGGGCGTGGGCGTTGTTCGCCGTCGGTTACGTCGGTGCGATCGGGTTGGTGGTGCGGGACGCGGCCAACGGGAAGGCGTCGCCCGGCGACATCGTCGTGGCCATCTCGCTCGCGGCCCAGTTGCGGGGCCAGCTCCAGAGCGTGTTCCAGATGGTCGGCTGGCTCACCGAAGTCTTGAAGGCGGCCGGCCGTTACCTGTGGCTGGTCGATCACGCACGCGAGGCCCACGCCGCCACCAGGCCGGCGGCGCCGCAACCGGTGCCGGCGGAACTGCACGACGGCATCCGTTTCGAGGGCGTGCGCTTCCGCTACCCCGGCACCGAGGTCGACATCCTGCGCGACGTGAACCTCCACGTGCCCGCGGGCGCGACCGTCGCCGTGGTCGGCGACAACGGGGCCGGCAAGAGCACGCTGGTGAAGTTGCTGGCCCGTTACTACGAGCCCACCAAGGGGCGCATCCTCATCGAGGGCACGCCGTTGTCGTCGTTCGACGTGGACGAGTGGCGGTCGCACCTGTCGGCCGGGTTCCAGGACTTCGTGCGCTTCGAGCTGGCCGCGAGGGAAGTCGTCGGCATCGGCGACCTCGACGCCCTCGATTCGGTGGACGGCGTGGCCGGCGCCCTCGAGCGGGCCTCGGCCGCGGCGGTCGTGGACGAACTGCCGGGCGGGCTCGACGCCCAACTGGGCAAGAGCTTCGTCGGCGGCCACGAGCTGTCGGGCGGCCAGTGGCAGAAGCTCGCCCTCGGTCGGGCCATGATGCGGGAGGAGCCGTTGCTCCTCCTGCTCGACGAGCCCACCGCCGCCCTCGACGCCCAGAGCGAGCACGCCCTGTTCGAACGCTACGCCGGGGCCGCCCGCCGGGCCGCGGTGTCGTCGGGTGCGATCACCGTCCTCGTCAGCCACCGTTTCTCCACCGTCCGCATGGCCGACCTGATCCTGGTGGTGTCGGGGTCGACCATCGCCGAGGCCGGCAGCCACGCCGAGCTCATGGCCGGCCACGGCCTCTACGCCGAGCTCTACGAACTCCAGGCCCGCTCCTACCGCTGATTGGGTAGGAACGCGGTCCATGGGGTCGCTCCAGGAGTTCAACCCGTCGTTGTGGGCCGTCACCGCGCCAGGGGGTGACGAGCACCCGCCGCTGGCAGGGTCGGCCGCGGCCGACGTGGTGGTGGTGGGCGCAGGCATCGCCGGATTGAGCACCGCGCTCGCGCTGGCCGAAGCCGGCGTCGACGTCGTCGTCCTCGAAGCCGGGCGGGTGTGCAGCGGGGTGACCGCCTACACCACGGCCAAGGTGACCTCGCTCCACGGCCTCACCTACGCCGGCCTCGGCGCCGAAGTCGGCCGGGCCTACGGCCAAGCCAACCAAGCCGGGCTCGACGCTGTGGCCCAGTGGATCGAGCGCTACGCCATCGAGTGCGACTTCAGCCGGCGGCCGGCGTACACCTACACGACGTCGCGCGAGAGGGTCCAGGAGATCGCAAAAGAGGTCGAGGCGGCCCAGCTCGCAGGGCTGCCGGCGAGCTTCACCACCACGACCGAGTTGCCCTTCGCCGTCGAGGCCGCGGTCCGCTTCGACGACCAGGCCCAGTTCCATCCCCGCGACTACTGCCTCGGCCTCACCCGGGCGATCGTGCAGCGGGGCGGCCGGGTCCACGAGCACAGCCGCGTCGTCGGCGTCGACGAAGGCAAGACCTGCACGGTGCGCACACGAGAAGGGGGAGAGGTCACCGCCGGCCACGTCGTGCTGGCCACCCACCTGCCGATCCTCGATCGTGGCCTGTTCTTCGCCAAGTGCCACCCGAAGCCGAGCCACGCCATCGCCGTCCGCCTGGAGGAAGGCACGCCGGCGATCCACGGCATGTACCTCGGCGTCGACCAGCCCACCCGCAGCCTGCGCTCGGCCGAGCACGACGAGGTCGTGATCGTCGGCGGCGACGGCGACTACACGGCCCTCGAAGCGTGGGCCGCCGCGACCCTCCCGGTGAAGGCGATCGAGGCCAGGTGGTCGGCCCACGACTACGTCCCGGTCGACGGCCGGCCGTTCATCGGCCGCCAGTTGCCCGGGTCGCACGTGTTCGTGGCCACCGGCTTCAAGAAGTGGGGGATGACCAACGGCACCGCCGCCGGCCTCATGCTGGCCGACGAGATCACCGGCAGGGAGAACCGGTGGCGCGCCGCCTTCGACGCCACCCGCCAGTGGCCCCCGATCACCTCGGCCAACCTCTACAAGGAGAACGCCGGCGTGGCCCACCATTTCGTGGGAGACCGCCTGGCCGCGCTCAAGGCCCCGGCCCTCGACACCCTCGGCCCGGGCGAGGGCGGGGTCGTGCGCACGCCGGGCGGCACCAAGGTGGCGGCCTTCCGCGACGAGGGAGGAATCGTCCACGCGGTGTCGCCGGTCTGCACCCACCTCGGGTGCGTCGTGGGCTTCAATGCGGCCGAGCGCACGTGGGACTGCCCGTGCCACGGCTCCCGCTTCACCGTCGACGGCGAGGTCATCGAAGGCCCGGCCACCGACGACCTGGCGCGCAGAGCCGCCGAGTAAGGGCAAGACTGTCGGTATGCCTCGACCGATCTGGAACGGCTCCATCAGCTTCGGGCTGGTCAACGTGCCGGTGAAGCTGTTCACGGCCCAGTCGCCGAAGGACGTGCGCTTCAACCAACTCCACGCCCCCGACAACGGGCGCGTCCGCATGAAGCGCTTCTGCGAGGTCGAGAACGTCGAGGTGCCCTTCGACGAGATCGTGAAGGGCTACGAGATCGCACCCGACCAGTACGTGGTGATCGACCCCAAGGAGCTCGAGGAGTTCGACCCCAAGGCGACCCACACCATCGACATCGAGGAGTTCGTCCACCTCGACCAGATCGACCCGATCTACTTCGAGAAGGCCTATTACCTCGTCCCCGACGAGCGGGCGGGCAAGCCCTACCGCCTGCTGGCCGACGCCCTGGCCGACGCCGACAAGGTCGGCATTGCCAAGTTCGTGATGCGCACCAAGCAGTACCTGTGCGCGATCCGGGTCGTCGACGGCGTGCTCGTGCTCTCGACCATGCTCTACGCCGACGAGGTCGTGCCGGCCTCGGAGATGGACATTCCCGATACCGACGACATCGAGGTCACGGAGAAGGAACTGAAGATGGCGCGGTCGCTGGTCGACTCGCTGACGGCCGACGAGTTCGAGCCCGAGAAGTTCAAGGACACCTACCGCGAGCGGGTGGTCGAGCTCATCGAGCAGAAGGCGGCGGGCGAGGTCGTGGTGGCCCCGACGGCCGAGGCCGAACCCACCAAGGTAGTCGACCTGCTGGCCGCGCTCGAAGCCAGCGTGGCCGCGGCCAAGGAAGCCAAGAAGACGAAGGCCGCCGGCTGACATGTCGCTCATCGAGGTCGATGGGCACCAGCTCAAGCTGTCCAACCTCGACAAGGTCCTGTACCCGGACGACGGGTTCACCAAGGGCCAGGTGATCGACTACTACGCCCGCATCGCCGAGGTCGCGGTGCCGCACTACACCGGCCGGCCGATGACGCTGAAGCGGTACCCCAACGGGGTCGACGAGAAGTTCTTCTTCGAGAAGAACTCGCCCGCCCACCGGCCCGACTGGGTGACGACCGCGCCGGTGTGGAGCTCGCACTCCAAGCGCACGATCGAGTTCACCGTGGTCGACTCCAAGGCCACGCTGGTGTGGACCGCGAACCAGGCCGGCCTCGAGCTGCACGCCTCGCTGGCCTGTGCCGAGAAGCTCGACCAGCCGACGATGGTGGTGTTCGACCTCGACCCCGGGCCGCCGGCCGACATCGTCAAGTGCTGCGAGGTCGCGCTGCTGCTGCGCGAGGTGTTCGACCACCTCGGGTTGCAGGCGTTCGCGAAGACGTCGGGGTCGAAGGGTATGCAGGTGTACGTGCCCCTGAACACCCCCGTCACCTACGAGGGCGACGGCGGCACCAAGCCCTTCGCCCTGGCGCTGGCCCAGCTCCTCGAACGCCAGCACCCCGAGCTGGTCGTGTCGAACATGGCCAAGGACCTGCGCACGGACAAGGTGTTCGTCGACTGGAGCCAGAACGACGAGAGCAAGACGACGGTGGCCGTCTACTCGTTGCGGGCTCGGGAGCACCCGACGGTGTCGACCCCGATCACGTGGGACGAGGTCGAGTCGGCCGACCCCGACGCCCTGCGGTTCGTGGCCGGCCAGGTGCTCGACCGGGTGGCCACCATGGGCGATCTGTTCCGGCCGACGGTCGAGCTCGAACAGGCGTTGCCCAAGCTCGGGTAGGCCAGCGGTCAAGTGGGGGTGCGAACGGGTCGATGATGCTCCGGTGAACGTCCCTTCGACCACGGCCCCGGCGCGCCCCGCCGGCATGGCGGCCGTGACCGAGGTCGCCGGCGCGCTGGCCGAGAACCTGTCGAAGGTGATCAGGGGCAAGCCCGAAGCCCTGCGCCTGGCCCTGGTGTCGTTGCTCTCCGGCCACCACCTGTTGCTCGAGGACGTGCCCGGCGTGGGCAAGACGCTGCTGGCCAAGGCGCTGGCCCGGTCGCTGGGCGGCACCTTCCGCCGCATCCAGGGCACGCCCGACCTGCTGCCGGCCGAGCTCACCGGCGTGTCCGTGTTCCACAAGGACACCGAGGCATGGGAGTTCCGGCCGGGCCCGTTGTTCGCCAACGTGGTCCTGGTCGACGAGATCAACCGGGCCACGCCCCGCACCCAGTCGGCGTTGCTCGAAGCCATGGAGGAGCGCCAGGTCACGGTCGACGGCCAGACGTGGCCGCTGCCCGAGCCCTTCTTCGTGGTCGCCACCCAGAACCCCGTCGAGCACGCCGGCACCTTCCCCCTGGTCGAGGGCCAGCGCGACCGCTTCGGGTTGGTCGTCGAGCTCGGCCATCCCCATCGCACGGCCGAGCGCGAGCTGCTGCTCGGCGCCGGCGGGGCCGAGTCGCTCGACAGCCTGCGGGCGGTGTGCTCGCCCGAGATGTTGCGCGACGCCATCGCTGCGGTCCGTACGGTGTTCTGCGCGCCGCCGCTGGCCGACTACGTCATCGACCTGTGCGCCGCCACCCGCGCCCATCCCGAGGTGGTGTTGGGTGCGAGCGCGCGTGCGAGCTTGACCTTGCTCCACGCGGCCAAGGCCCACGCCGCGCTGGCCGGCCGCCACTTCGTCACGCCCGACGACGTGCAGGCGGTAGCGGTGGCGTCGCTCGCCCACCGGCTCATGCTGGCCGGCGGCACCGATCTCCCGGCGGCGTCGACCCTGGTGCGCCGCCTCGTCGACTCGGTCGCCGTCCCCCGGGCCTGAGCCCGATGCTGCGCCCGGCCAACGTCAGCCGGCCCGCGCTGTCGCTCGGGTTGGTCGCGATCGCGCTGTTCGCCATCGCCCGCACGACCGGCTCGGGGTGGCTGATCGTCATCCTCACCGCCATCGCCACCGTGGTCCTGCTGGCCTTCGTGTTGCCGGTGGCTTCATTGCGGCGGCTCACGATCTCGGTGGACGCGCCGCGCGACGCGACCGTGGGCCGCTCGGCCGAGCTAGTGGTGTCGTTGGCGGGGGGTTCGTCGCCGGTGAAGTTGCGGCCGCTCGGCCCATTCACGGACCCGTCGTGGAGCGGGGCGGTGGCGCCGAGCCAGGGTGGGTTGGTGGTCGTGCCTTCGCGCCGGGGGGTGATCTCCTCGATCGAGTTCGAGCTGTCGTCGGCCGCGCCCCTCGGGTTGGTGTGGTGGCGCAAGCGGCTGACGGTGCCGTTGGCCCGCGCCTTCGAGGTCGGGCCCAAGCCGGTGTTCGACAGCCGCGACCGCGTGCCGCCTCTTGGCCGCGAGGACGACAACGTGGTCAAGACGATCCGCGAGTACGTCGCCGGCGACCCCATCAAACTCGTGCATTGGGCCGCGACCGCCCGGGCCGGCGAGCTCATGGTCAAGGAGTTGGAAGCGCCCACCGCGCCGGTGCTCACGATCGCCGTCGACCTCCGGGTCGACGACCCCGAGATTGTCGCGTCGCGCTCGGCCGGGCTGGCGCTGGAAGGGCTGCGGGCGGGCGTACCCGTCGAGCTGCTGACGTGCGACCTGGTGATGGGGCCGCGTGCCGGGCGGGTGATGTCGGGCGTCGAGGTCGGGCGCCGGTTGGCGAGGGCGGTACCTGGACCGCTGCCGCAGCCGTGAGCTTCCTCCAGATGGTGAAGAAGGCCAACGCCAAGCACCCGCCTGAGGAGTCGGTCGCGCTGCGGGCCAGCGTGCTCGTGGCCGTGCTGGCCTCGACGTTGGCCGTGCTGGCCCAGGGCGTCGGCGGCGGCGCGCTGCGGTTGGCCTCGACCGTCGGCATCGCCGGCGGGTTCGCCTACTCCCATTGGGCCCGTTACCGATCGGGCTACGCGTTGAAGGCGATGCTGGCGGTCGGCGTCTTGCTCGCCTTCGCCGGGTTCCTGCGGGTCGCCACCGGCATCCAGCCGGGCGCCATCAACGAGGTGCAGCTTCCCTTGGCCGAGCTGTTCTTGTGGGTGCAGTTCTTCCACTCGCTCGACGTGCCGGCCCGGCGCGACCTGTTGTTCTCGCTGTTGTCGAGCCTGGTGCTGATGGCGGTGGCCGGCGTGCTGTCGGTGTCGTCGGCCCTCGGCCTCAACCTGCTCGTGTGGGGCGCGGCCACGGTGGTCAGCCTGGTGCTGGCCCATCGCTCGGAGGTGGCGGCCTTGCCGTCGCTCGGGCGGTTGGCGGGTGAGTCGCGGGCGACGGTCGAGGCCCGGCGCTCGTGGGGTTTGCGCTCGGCCACGCCCGCGCTCGGCGTACTGGCGTTGGTCGGCCTCGTCGGTGGGGCCATCTTCCTCGTCGTGCCCGCGGCCGGGGCCGGCAAGGCGGTGGCGTTCCCGGCCAAGCTGCCGTCGACCCTCGCCGTCCCGCGGACCGGCGGCCTGGCCAACCCCAGCCTCGGTGCCGACGACCCCGCGGGCGACGGCCGGCGTTCGTCGACGGGGACGGGAGCGATGGCGTCGGGGTACTTCGGCTTCACCGACCACCTCGACACCGCGGCGCGTGGCCGGCCCGACAACACCTTGGTCATGCGGGTGAAGGCGGCCCGCCCCGACTTCTGGCGGGGGCAGTCGTTCGACACGTGGGACGGGCGGGTGTGGAAGCAGAGCCACGTCCGGCCCGTGGTCGCCAGCGCCAGCGACGGCTCCGCCATCGACCTGCAGGGCGCGGCCGAGGATCGCGACCTCGGCGCCCTCGACCTCGGCCACGACTTCGTGCAGACGGTGTACGTCGAGCAGCCGGGCCCGAACCTCGTCTTCTCGGCCTATGCCCCGGCCAAGGTGTACTTCAACGGGCGGTCGCTGTTCGAGCTCGACGACGGCACAGTGCGCACCGGCGTGCAACTGCCCGAGGGTTCGGTCTACACCGTCGTGAGCCGGCGGCCGCCGGTGACCGAAGAGACGCTGCGCTACTCGGGTTTGTCGGGCGCGGCGCTCCCCGCGGCGACCCAGGCCCGCTACCTCCAGTTGCCGGCGGACGTGCCGGCGCGGGTGCGGGACCTGGCGGCGTCGGTGACGGCCGACGCGCCCACGGCCTACGACAAGGTGCTGGCCCTGGAGGGATGGATGGCGGCCAACACCGCCTACTCCCTCGACGCTCCCCGGCTGCCGGCCGGCGCCGACGCCGTCGACCAGTTCCTCTTCGTCGACCGGGTCGGCTTCTGCGAGCAGATCGGGTCTTCGTTGGTCGTGATGTTGCGGTCGCTCGGCGTCCCGGCCCGGCTTGCGGTTGGCTACACGCCGGGGGAGCGCAACCCCTTCACCGGCTTGTTCGAGGTGCGGGCCCGCGACGCCCACGCGTGGGCCGAGGTGTGGTTCCCCGGTGTCGGTTGGCAGGCCTTCGATCCGACGGCGTCGGTGCCGTTGGCCGGCGACCCGTACTCGTCGGCCGCGGGCGCGGGCATCGTCTCGTTCCTCCGGGCCCGGTTGCCGTCGTTGCCCTCGTGGTTGCCGCGCACGATCGGCCTGGTCGCCTTGGCCGGTGCGCCGTTAGTCGGGCTGTCGATGTTGGCCGCCGGTCGGCTGCGCCGGCGCCGGGCGTTGGCCAGG
Organism: Actinomycetota bacterium; assembly: GCA_034668185.1. Classification (GTDB taxonomy): domain Bacteria; phylum Actinomycetota; class Acidimicrobiia; order Acidimicrobiales; family CADCTF01; genus DATLED01. The sequence goes on along the minus strand of JAXDPV010000034.1, from coordinate 2,951 downwards.
CGCTCCTGGGCCGAGGTCCAACTCGACCGCCTCGAACGGGCCGGCGCCGCCCACGGCCGATCCCGCCGTCCGTGGGAGGGCCCCCGCCGCTACGCCGACATTCTCGCCCGCTCCGTCCTCCCCGACCCCCGGTTGCGGGCCGTCGCCGACGCGTTGGAGTCCGACGCCTGGTCCGGCGACCCGCCCTCAGAAGCCGCCCGCCTCGAGGCCGAAGCCCTCCTCGCCGCCGTTTTGACAGCCGATTCCCGCCGCGATCGGCGGGAATCGGCTGTCAAAACGTAGGGTTGGGGGCATGGGCGACAACCTGCCGGTGCCTGGTCAGAAGAAGCGGTCGACGTTGGCGATCATGGACGACGGGTTGCTGGTGGTCGTGGCCCTGGTCGGCGCGTTGGTCGTGCTGAAGGTGATCGGCCTGATCATCGGCACCGTGTTCTTCTTCGTGAAGCTGGCGGCGGTGGCGGGCGTGTTGTTCGTGGTGGCCCGCATGGCCCTCAGAAGTCGAGGGCGCTGAGCTCCGGGACCCACTTGGCCGAGCGGTCGCGGGCGGCGAGCCAGCGGTCGCGGTCGGGCTTGGACGCCGGTTCGACGGTCCTGGCCGGGCGGTAGGCGTCGGCGATCGAGTCGGTGTCGGGGAAGCCGCCGGTGGCCAGGGCGGCGAGGTAGGCGGCGCCGAGGGTGGTGGCTTCGAGCTCGGGTGAGACCTCGACCGGCCGCTGGGTGGCATCGGCCAGCGCCTGCACGAACACCGAGTTCGCCGACATGCCCCCGTCGACGCGCAGCGACCTGACGGAGAGGCCTGAATCGGTCTCGGCGGCGTCGAGGAGGTCGGCCCCGCGGTGGGCGATGCCTTCGAGGACGCTGCGCACGACCTCGGCCCGGCCGGTGCCGCGGGTGAGGCCGACGAGCGTGCCCCGGGCGCCGAAGTCCCATGTCGGCGTGCCCAGGCCGAGGAGCGCGGGCACGAACCACACGTCGCCGGTGGTCGCGACCGACGCCGCCACGGTCTCCGACTCCGCGGCCGAAGCGATGAGCCCGAGGTCGTCGCGCAGCCACTCGATCGCGCTGCCGGCCGACAGCATCACCGCCTCGATGCCCCACGTGATCTCGCCGTCGCGCCGCCACGCGATGATCGGGAAGCAGCCGCCCCCGCCCCGCACCTCGAACGACGGCCGGGTGGCGCCGATGGTGAGGTCGAGCATCCCGCCGGTGCCGAAGGTGACCTTGGCCATGCCGGGTCGCAGGCAACCCTGGCCCACGAGCGAGGCCTGCTGGTCGCCGGCGATCCCGGCGATCGGGGGCGAGCCAGGCAACGCCGATGCATGGCCGACGACGCCGGTCGAGTCGACGACCGCCGGCAGCACCGACGTCGGGATGTTGAGGGCGTCGAGCACGGGCTGGTGCCACCCGCGGCCGTCGCCTTCGAGGAGGCCGGTGACGCCGGCGTTGGTCGCGTCGGTGACGTGGACCGCGCCGCCCGACAGCGTCCACGCGACCCACGTGTCGACGGTGCCGAAGCAGAGGTCGCGCTCACGCTTGGGGTCGGCCATGTCGAGGAGGAAGCCGAGCTTGGTGGCCGAGGCGTTGGGCGCGACCCGGATGCCCTGGGCCTGCAGGGCCAGGCACATGCCCACCGTCCGCAGGTCCTGCCAACCGACGCCGGGGCCGACGGGCTCGCCGGTGGCCCGGTCCCACACGATCGTCGACGCCCGCTGGTTGGCGATGCCGACGGCCGAAGGCGCGCCCCCGGCTTCGATGGCCTCGTGGGCCACTTCCAACACCGCGCTCGCCATGCGGGCGGCGTCGAACTGGACGAAGTTCGGCATCGGCGTGTCGGGCAGCAGCTCCCGGTAATGGACCGAGGTGATGCGGCTGCCCTCGACCATCGCCGCCCGCACGCCGCTGGTGCCGACGTCGATGACGAGGATGGGTGCGGTCACGGCCAGGGAACCCCGGGGCCGAAGGGCGAGGGCAGGCCGAGCTTGCCCGGGTTGAGGATGCCGTTGGGGTCGAGGGTGTGCTTGAGCGCGACCAACGTGGGGAAGGCCGAGCCCAGGGCCTCGGCCATGAACCGGCCCCGGTGCAACCCGACGCCGTGGTGGTGGCTGAGGGCGCCGCCGGCGGCGAGGGTGGTGCGGCTCACCGCTTCCCACGCGTCGGCGTAATAGCCCTCGGCATCGCCCTCCCGCTGGCCGGCGAAGGTGAAGTAGAGGCAGGCGCCGTCGGGGTAGGCGTGCGACTGGTGGGCCGACGCGACCCACGAACCGGGCACGGCCTTGATGGCCGCGACCGCATCTCGATAGAGACCGGGCAGCGCCGACCAACGGGCCGCGACCTCGCACGTGTCGACCACGACGCCGTTGTTGATCGCGGTCGCGAGCCCCGACACGTCGTTGCGGTGGTGGAGCCAGCGCTCGACCAGGGCGTCGTCCTCGCGCTGCACCCCTTCGGTGCCGGCGCACTCGGCCTCGACGATGGCCATGGTGGCGTCGACGATGGTGGGGTCGCCTTCGTCGAGGACGACGAGGGCGTGGCGGTTCTCGATCTCGAACGTGCGCTTGGTCTCGCGGTGGTCGTACAGGCGGAGGACCGCGGGCGTCGCGCCACGACGCAGCACCCGCCGGCACGCGTCGAGCCCGTCTTCGAACGAAGCGAACGACCACGCGCTCCTGGCCTCGGCCGGCGGCAGCGGGTGGAGGCGGAAGCGGGCTTCGGTGACGACGCCGAGGGTGCCTTCGCTGCCGACGAAGATCGACGTGAGGTCGGGGCCGACCGCGGCCCGGGGCGCGGCGCCGCCGGTGCGGATGACGGAGCCGTCGGCCAGCGCGACCTCGAGGCCGACGACCATGTCCTCGATCTTCCCGTAGCGGGTCGAGTACTGCCCCGCCGATCGGCAGGCCAGCCAGCCGCCGACGGTCGACAGGGCGATCGACTGTGGCCAGTGACCCATGGTG